>NZ_BCWL01000079.1 GCF_001592185.1 Bergeriella denitrificans NBRC 102155 | reverse complement strand
ATAGTCATTTGGTACAGAATGATACAGCGTTGCCGCGTCTGTCCCATTCTGTGTTATCCGACTATATTTTATTCGACTATAATGAAACCAAAAGCAAGACGCTGTATTCTAACATCGAACCTTGCCCCCGCACACAATACACAATCAACCGACTTGAAGAGACCTGTTATGGCATTACTGAATATCCTCCAATACCCCGACGAGCGCCTGCATACCGTGGCGCAGCCGGTGGCCGAAATCGACGACCGCATCCGCACGCTGGTGCAGGATATGTTTGAAACCATGTATGAAGCCCGCGGCATCGGCCTGGCCGCGACCCAGGTGGACGTGCACGAGCGCGTGGTGGTGATGGATCTGACCGAAGACAAAAGCGAGCCGCGCGTGTTCATCAACCCCGTGATTACCGAAAAAGACGGCGAAACCACTTACGAAGAAGGCTGCCTGTCCGTGCCCGGCATTTACGACACCGTGACCCGCGCCGAGCGTGTGAAAGTCGAAGCCTACAACGAAAAAGGCGAAAAATTCGAGCTGGAAGCCGACGGCCTGCTGGCCATCTGTATTCAGCACGAGCTGGATCACCTGATGGGCAAAGTGTTTGTCGAGCATCTGTCGCAGCTCAAGCAAACCCGCATTAAAACCAAGCTGAAAAAACGCCAAAAGCATAATATGTAACGCAGGCCGCTACATTGCCGTCATTCCCGCCTGCGCGGGGGGAAGCCTGCGGACTTGCGGAGCTAATGACGGCGGTTTAAAGCTAACCATTTTTCAGACGGCCTTTGCCTGCTTTTTCGGGTAAAAAGCCGTCTGAAAAACATCAGGCGTGCATGCGCCTGCCGATTTCAGAGAGACAGCCATGAAAGTGATTTTTTCCGGTACGCCCGATTTTGCCGCCGCTGCCCTTAAAACCATAGCCGCAGCAGGTTTCGAAATTCCGTTGGTCTTGACCCAGCCCGACCGCCCAAAAGGGCGCGGTATGCAGCTGCAGGCTTCGCCCGTGAAACAGGCCGCCTTAGACCTCGGACTGCGCGTCGAGCAGCCCGAAAAGCTGCGCGGCAATGCCGAAGCCTTAAATATGCTGAAAGACACCGGCGCCGATGTGATGGTGGTGGCCGCCTACGGCCTGATTTTGCCGCAGGACGTACTCGATACCCCGAAACACGGCTGCCTCAATATCCACGCCTCGCTGCTGCCCCGCTGGCGCGGCGCCGCGCCGATACAGCGTGCCATCGAAGCAGGCGATGCCGAAACCGGCGTGTGCATCATGCAGATGGACATCGGCCTCGATACCGGCCATGTCGTCAGCGAACACCGTTACACCATCGCCCCGAGCGATACCGCCAACGAAGTGCACGACGCCCTGATGGACTTGGGCGCTGCCGCCATCGTCGCCGACTTGCAGCGCCTGCAGGCCGAAGGCCGTCTGAAATCCGTGCCGCAGCCTGAAGCGGGCGTTACCTACGCGCAAAAACTCAGCAAAGAAGAAGCACGGATTAATTGGCAAGAGCCTGCCGCCGTCATCGAGCGCAAAATCCGCGCCTTTAATCCCGTGCCCGCCGCCTGGGTCGAATATCAGGGCAAGCCGATGAAAATCTGGCGCGCCGAAATCGTGAACCAAAGCGGCAACGCGGGCGAAGTCTTGGCCTGTTCTTCAGACGGCCTGATTGTCGCCTGCGGCGAAGGCGCGCTTAAAATCACCGAGCTGCAGCCCGCCGGCAGCAAGCGCATGAGTATTGCCGCTTTTGCCGCAGGGCGCAGCATCGATGCGGGCAGCAGGCTGTAGCGCGGCGGCTTGAGCGTCCTTAAACATACCGCTTCACATAACAATAATAGGAAAACGCCGCTCATGAGCGCACTTCACAATTTGAAACACATCGCCAGGCGCAATAAAAAACGCCTGGCGGCCACCTTTGCCCTGGTTTTTTCGGAAAACCTGCTGCTGCTGGTGTATCCCGTTTTGGGCGGCTTCGCCATCGACGGCGTATTGGCGGGCAATCTGATGCAGGCGCTCAGCTATGCGTTTTTGGTGTTGGTGATGTGGGCGGTCGGCTCGGCGCGCCGCGCAGTTGATACCCGCACGTTCAGCCGCATTTACGCCGAAATGGTCGTGCCCGTAATCGTCAGACAGCGGTCGGAAGGGCAGAGCATCTCTACCGTGGCCGCCCGCGTGGCCCTGTCGCGCGAGCTGGTGGATTTTTTCGAACACCATCTGCCCATGCTCGTCACCTCCACATTTTCCATTGTCGGTGCGGTGGTAATGCTGCTGCTGATTGAGTTTTGGTCGGGTGTCACCAGCCTGCTGATTTTATTGGCCTTTGCGGCGTGCGTGCCGCGCTATGCAGGGGTGAACGACCGCCTGTATTTCCGTCTCAACAACCGCTTGGAGGGCGATGTCGATTTAATCGAACGCGCCCGCCACTACCATTTGGACAAACACTACGGCCTGCTGGCCAAGCTGCGGATTAAGATTTCCAACCGCGAAGCCGCCGGCTACGGCATCATCGGCATCGCCCTGAGCCTGCTGTTCGGCATCACCTTTACCATACTGACCCTGCGCGGCGATGCCACCGCCGGGCATCTGTATGCCGTAGTCAGCTATATGTGGACGTTTGCTTTCAGTCTCGACGATACCCCGCATTTGCTGGAAGAATACGCCAAAATTAAAGACATCGGCAAGCGGGTGGAGATAGAGGCCGATGAAGAAGATGACGAAGACGGGCAGGCCGTCTGAAAAACCGTAAAAAGGAACCGCTCAAATGCAGCCGCGTCAGATTTTGATTATTGCCATTCGCCTGTTTGTGATTGTCTGGCTCATCCAGTCATTAAACTCAGGCTTTGTGACTGCCCGGCTTGCGGCAGACATGAGCGCCGGTGAATATTGGGCAACCTATTATCCGCTGTATCTTGGGTTTGCGGCTTGCTGGTTTTTTCTGTGGTTTTTCCCTGCTACCGTTGCCAAATGGCTGTTGCCTGATTATGCAGCCCAATCTGAAGAGCCCTTACCTAGCCATCCTGCACCGTGGTTGGTTACCGGTATTGCGCTGATTGGTCTGTTTACTTTGCAGCGGGCTGTGATTGATGCGGTGTATTGGGGAACATTATTGCATTACATTAAAGAAGAAGGCGGTATGGTCAATGCTTCAATCTGGTCACTTGTCAGCTTCGAGCAAAAATCTTCAATTTTTATGACCGTTGCGGAAATCCTGATTGGCTTATTGCTGCTGTTTCGCGCAGCCACCGTTAGCCGCTGGGTACGCCGCTGTATCGGTTGATTTATCTGTACCAGCCTGCAACGCTTTTCAGACGGCCTGATTAAATCAAAATGCCGTCTGAAACTTCCAAAAATAAAACTCAAAGAAAGATCCGACCGCCATGAGTATGGCCTTAGCCCAAAAACTCGCCGCCGAAAGCATCGCCGCCGTTGCCGCAGGGCAGAACCTGCAGGACGTGCTGGCCGCCATCCGCGCCCGCTACCCCGATTTGAGCGCGCAGGAAAACGGGGCGCTGCAAGACATCGCCTACGGCTGCCAGCGTTATCTGGGCAGCTTGAAGTTTATGCTGGGCAAGCTGCTGAACAAGCCCATCGATAATGCGAAACTGGAAAGCCTGCTGCTGGCCGCGCTCTACCAGCTGCATTACACCCGCAACGCGCCGCATGCGGTGGTGAATGAAGCGGTGGAGGAAATCGGCCGCATCGGGCGCGGGCAGTACCGCTCGTTTGCCAATGCCGTATTGCGCCGCTTTCTGCGGGAAAAAGACAAGCTGGCGGCGCAGTGCAAATACGACGACACCGCGCGCTACAACCTGCCGCAGTGGTGGACGGCCTATCTGCAAAACCATTATCCGAAATACTGGCACAACATCGCCGCCGCGCTGCAGTTGCACCCGCCCATGACCCTGCGTGTCAACCGCCGCAAAGGTAACGCAGCGCAATATCTGGCCGCGCTGACCGAAGCAGGCATTGAAGCCAAGGCTTTGGACGATTATGCCGTAACCTTGAGCGAAGCCGTGCCCGTGACCAAGCTGCCCGGTTTTTCAGACGGCCTGGTATCGGTGCAGGACTTCGGTGCGCAAAAAGCCGGTTATCTGCTCGCGCCGCAGCCGGGCGAGCGTATTCTCGATGCCTGCGCCGCGCCGGGCGGCAAAACCGGGCATATGTTGGAGCTGGCCGATTGCGAAGTGACCGCTTTGGATATTGACGAAGCGCGTTTGGCGCGGGTAAAAAGCAATATCGGGCGGCTAGGTTTCGAGGCCGCGCTCAAATGCGCCGATGCACAGGATTTGGCCGCGTGGTATGATGGCAGAATGTATGACGCGGTATTGGCCGATGTGCCGTGTACCGCCTCGGGCGTGGCGCGCCGCAATCCCGACATCAAATGGCTGCGCCGCCCGACCGACGCGCTGAAAACGGCGCGCCAGCAGGAAGCGTTGCTGGATGCCTTGTGGCAGGTTTTGAAGCCCGGCGGCCGGATGCTGCTGGCGACCTGCTCGATTTTTGCCGAAGAAAACAGCGGCCAGTCAGATAAATTCCTTAACCGCCATGCCGATGCGAAGCTGATTGAAGAGCATGTGCTTTTACCGAACAAACACCAAGATGGCTTTTATTACGCGCTTATCCGCAAGCTGTAACACGGTTTTCCGCCGATTGGCCGCCCGCGCCGTTTTTCAGACGGCCTTGGGCGCGGCTGCGGCTGCCATTCTGCTGATGTTCGCCCCGGCGGCGCAGGCGGAAGGCATTACTGCGACCCGCTCCGAGGCGCGGCTGACGGCGGGCGGGCAGCTTTCCGTGAGCAGCCGCTTCCAAACCGAGCTGCCCGACCAGCTCAAGCAGGCTTTGCAGCAGGGTGTGCCGCTGAATTTCGCGCTGAACTGGCAGCTTTCCGCGCCGACTGTGCCTGCGTATAAACACAAGCTGGCGCAGCTGGTGAGCGATGACGGCACGATTCAATACAAGCTCGCGTTTCACCCGCTGACCAACCGCTACCGCGTATCGGTCGGCACGTTTTCCACCGAATACGACACCCTGCCTGCGGCTCTGCGTGCAGTCGGGGCGGTGGCAAACTGGAAAGTATTGGGCAAGGGCGATTTGAAGGGCGTGAAGGCGCGCGAAGTCAAAGCGGAAATCCGTTTGCAGCTTTCCACCGCCAAGCTGCCCAAGCCGTTCCAAGTCAACGCGCTGACCTCGAAAAACTGGCAGCTTGATTCGGGCTGGAAATCTTTGGGCATCAGTCAGGAGTAAGTATGCGCCGTTTCCTTTTGGCAGCCGCGCTGGCGGCGGTGGCGCTGCTCTACGGCCTGACGGTCGCTACGGGCAGCAGCAGCAGCCTGAGCGATTATTTCTGGTGGATTATCGCCCTGTGCGTGTTGCTGCTGCTGGTGTTGTCGGTGGTGCTGATACGCTATGTGCTGCTGCTGATGCGCGAGAGCCGCCGGGGTATTTTCGGCTCGCAAATCGCGCAGCGCCTGTCGGGGATGTTTACGCTGGTGGCGGTATTGCCCGCCGTGTTTCTGTTCGGCGTTTCCGCGCAGTTTATCAGCGGCACGATTAATTCCTGGTTCGGCAACGACACCCGGGAAGCCTTGGAGCGCAGCCTCAATTTGAGCAAATCGGCGCTGAGTCTGGCGGTGGACAACGCCGTCAGCCACGCCACGCCGATACAGATTGATTTAATCAGCGCATCTTCATTGGAGCGCGACTTGGGCGAAGCGCTGCCGGCGGCCACCAATGCCGGCGAATTTCCCCAGCTGGCTTTGTTCAACCTCCATACCGACAAGTTTGAGAAAAGCATCAACCCGCAGCAGCTGGCGCAGCCCGGCCTGAGCGAGGCGGAGCAGGAAACTTTGCAGCAGAGCGGCTCTTTACGCAGCCTGACCGACATCGGCGGCGTGCTGTACGCGCAGGGCTGGCTGCTGGTGGGCAATGCGGGCGGGCCGGAATATGCGCTGTTTTTCCGCCAGCCGATTCCGCAGGACGTGGCGCAGGATGCCACTCTGATTGAAGCAGCACGCGCCAAATATGCGGAGCTCAGCTACAGTAAGCAGGGTTTGCAGACTTTTTTCTTGGTTACTCTGATGGTGGCTTCGCTGCTGGCGATTTTCCTGGCTTTGGTGATGGCGCTGTATTTTGCCCGCCGTTTCGTCGAACCGGTGCTGTCGTTGGCCGAAGGTGCGCGGGCGGTGGCGCAGGGCGATTTCAGCCAAACGCGGCCGGTGTTCCGCAACGATGAATTCGGCCGGCTCACCCAGCTTTTCAACCACATGACCGAGCAGCTGGCGATTGCCAAAGAAGCCGACGAGCGCAACCGCATCCAGCAGGAAGCCGCGCGGCATTATCTGGAATGCGTATTGGAAAGCCTGACGACGGGCGTGATTACCTTAGACGCAGCAGGCCGTCTGAAAACCTTCAATAAAGCCGCCGAGCGTATTTTGGGCATTTCGCTGGTGCCGCTGTGGGGCAGCAACTGGCACGATTGGAGCGGGCAGTCGCCGCAGCAGACGCTGCTGGCCGAAGTGTTTGCCGCCATCGAAGCCTCGGCCGATGCCGCCAAACCGGTGCAGGTGGAATATGCCGCGCCGGACGATGCCCGCATTCTGCTCGGCAAGGCCACGGTGCTGCCGGAAGACAATGACAACGGCGTGGTGATGGTGATTGACGATATTACCGTGCTGATGCGCGCGCAGAAAGAAGCCGCCTGGGGCGAAGTCGCCAAGCGGCTGGCGCACGAAATCCGCAATCCGCTGACACCCATCCAGCTTTCCGCCGAGCGTCTGGCATGGAAATTGCATGATAAATTGGACGAAGCCGACGCGCAGATTCTGAACCGTTCGACCGATACGATTGTGAAGCAGGTAGCCGCTTTGAAAGAAATGGTGGAGGCCTTCCGCAATTACGCGCGCGCGCCGTCGCTGAGCTTCGAGAAGCACGATTTGAACCGATTGGTGGAAGACGTATTGCTGCTGTATGAGGGCAGCGCGTGTACATTCTCGGCTAAATTCAGTAATATAGCATTGTGGGTGGCGGCCGATACCACCGCCGTGCGCCAAGTGCTGCACAATATTTTTAAAAATGCCGCAGAAGCCGCGGAAGAAGACGAAGCACCGGCGGTATCGGTGGAAACGCAGACGGAAGGCGGGCAGATTGTGCTTTCCGTATGCAACAACGGCAAGGGTTTCAGCAAAGAAATGTTGCACAATGCCTTCGAGCCTTATGTGACCGACAAGCCGAACGGTACGGGCTTGGGCTTGCCCGTTGTCAAAAAAATCATAGAAGAGCACGGCGGCCGCATCAGCCTGAGCAACCAAAGCAGCGGCGGCGCCTGTGTCAGAATATCCTTACCCCCACATCCGTAAAAGCAAGGCCGGAGTGCTCGGCAGCCGCAGGCAGGCCGTCTGAAAACGCTCCGGATTGCCGAACACAAGGGCTTGCCCCAAATGGTAGAAAGTTATGCGAAGCAGTGATATTTTAATTGTAGATGACGAAGTAGGCATTCGCGACCTGCTCTCCGAAATCCTTCAGGACGAAGGTTATACGGTGACTTTGGCGGAAAACGCCGAAGAAGCCCGTCAGCTGCGTTACCAAACCCGGCCTGCAATGGTATTGCTGGATATCTGGATGCCCGACTGCGACGGCATTACCCTGTTGAAAGAATGGGCGAAAAACGGCCAGCTCAATATGCCGGTGGTGATGATGAGCGGCCACGCCAGCATCGATACCGCCGTAGAAGCCACCAAAATCGGCGCACTCGATTTTCTGGAAAAACCGATTGCCCTGCAAAAGCTGCTGACCACGGTTGACCGCGCCCTGAAACACGGTGAAATGCAGGCCGCGGCAGGCTTGTCGTTCGACCGCTTGGGCAACAGCCCGGTGGCGCAGGAATTGAGCAAAAAGCTGGAAGCCGCCGTTAAGCAAAACGATCCGGTGTTGCTGGCGGGTGAAGCCGGCTCACCGTTCGAGCTGGTGGCACGCTATTTCCGCAAAAACGGCGCGCCGTGGGTGGAAGCCGCCAAAGTCGAGCATCTGGTCGATATTCCTTTGGAGCTGTTGCAAAAAGCCGGCGGCGGCGTACTGTATGTCGGCGACATCGCGCAATACAGCAAAAGCATCCAAAACGGCATCGCCTTTCTGCTGGGTAAGGCCGACCGCCACAACGTCCGCATCATCGCCGCCGGCAGCCGCAGCGTGGAAGAGCTGGCCGAAGCCGCTGCCGACAGCAAGCTGGCCGATTT
Source organism: Bergeriella denitrificans NBRC 102155 (assembly GCF_001592185.1). Taxonomy (GTDB): domain Bacteria; phylum Pseudomonadota; class Gammaproteobacteria; order Burkholderiales; family Neisseriaceae; genus Neisseria; species Neisseria denitrificans. Next base: position 505 of record NZ_BCWL01000079.1, on the reverse strand, counting down.
GTTTGCCGCCACCGTCATCAACCTGCCGCCCCTGCGCCAGCAGCGCGAAGACATCGATTTTTTGGTAAACCAAATCGGCATCGAGCTGGCCGAAAGCGAAAAAATTCCGCTGCCGACGTTCAGCAGCGGCGCATTGGCCGCCTTACGCCAATACGATTGGCCGGGCAATTTCGAGCAGCTGCGTGCCACGCTCAAAAACCTGGCTTTGGAAGCCGAGGGTAGCGAAATCGGCGAAGCCGCCGTAGTCGCCTTGCTCGGCCAAGCGCCGATTGTCGATTCCGAATCCGTCGGCGGATTCAATTTCAATCTGCCGCTGCGCGAATTGCGGGAAGAGTTGGAGCGCCGCTATTTCGAATACCATATCGCCCAAGAAGGGCAGAATATGAGCCGCGTCGCCCAAAAAGTCGGCTTGGAGCGCACACACCTGTACCGCAAGCTCAAGCAGCTCGGCATCAGCGTATCGCGCAAAAGTGGAGATAAGGGCGAAGAGTGAGCCCTGAGTGAT
>NZ_BCWL01000078.1 GCF_001592185.1 Bergeriella denitrificans NBRC 102155 | reverse complement strand
GGAAAAGGCCGTCTGAAAATACGGTTTTTCAGACGGCCTCTGCCCCATTTCCTTGACTTTACCAACCCATTTTAATCAAGCAAATACTCTAATCCTGCTTGACACCCGTTTTCCGTTTAAATTATATTCATGATAACTTATTCAATCTCAAACAAAATCATGCGCTATCCTGCCCTGACTTCTGCGCCCGAACTCAATTGGGACGACTTGGCCGCCATTCCCATTCAGGAAAACGGCGAGCCTCTGGCCGAGCTTGAGCCGCATGAGCGGCTGCGGCTGCGTCCGGCTTATTTTTCAGACGGCATACCCGGTGCGGTGAACCATATTCTGCTGCGGGAAAGCGTGATTGCGCGGCTGATGCAGGCGCTTGAGCTTTTGCCCGCGCGATACGGCATGGAAGTGCTCGACGGCTGGCGGCCGGTGGCGGTGCAGGAAGCTTTGCGCGATGATTTCCGCCGCAAAATCATGCAGCGCCATCCCGAATTTTCGGAAACCGAAATCGCCGCTACGCTCGACCAATTTGTTGCCAATCCCCACAACCGCGCCATGCCGCCGCCGCACAGCACGGGCGGTTCGGTAGATTTGACGCTGTTCGACACCGAAACCGGGCTGGCGCTGGATATGGGTACGGCTTTTGACGAACCGAGCCGAAAATCCCACTCGGCCGCGCTGGAAGCCCTGCCGCACAGCCCGGCGCAAGATTACCGCAGAATGCTGGTGCACATCATGCGGCAGGCCGGGTTCAGCAATATCCCGACCGAATGGTGGCATTTTGATTACGGCAATCAAAACTGGGCATTTTATACCCGCCAAACCCATGCCCTATACGGCATGGTCACAACAATATAGTCGTCGAACTTAAATCCTTCTACGGCGTTGGCTCGCCTTGTCGTACTATGTGTACTGTCTTCGGCTCGCCGCCTTGTAGCAAAATTGAATTTCACCGACTATAGTCATTGGAAAGAAGAATGAGACAAGGCGCCGCAACGCCGCATCATGCTTCTAAATAACGATAAAACAAACCACGCCGACAAAGGAGAAACCCATGTCCCTCATCTCACCCGACAACACTCTGGTTTTATGGGCATTTGTCATGCTCGCTGCGGCAGCGGCCATTTATTTGGAACAGAATTTCCGGATGTTCCGAAAAATTCCCGGCGCCGTCATCGCCCTGCTGATTGCCATTTTCTTTTCCAACTTGGGCATCATTCCTCTGAATGCGCCGGCTTACGATGCCGTTTGGGGCTATATCGTGCCTCTGGCAATTCCTTTATTGCTGTTCCAGCTGGACTTGCGTGCCGTCATGAAAGAAAGTAGCCGCCTGCTGCTGCTTTTCCTGCTCAGCTCGGCCGCGACGGTAGCGGGTGTGATTGCCGCATTCCTGCTTTTGAAAGACCGCATTCCTGAGCTGGATAAAATTTCCGGCATGATTGCCGCATCCTATACCGGCGGCGGCGTCAACTTTGCCGCGATGACCGCCAAGCTCAACCCCAGCCAGAGCATGACGGCTTCCACCATTGTAGCCGATAATCTGATGATGGCCGTTTACTTCCTGATTCTGATTGCCCTGGCCGGCTCCGCCGCTGCCAAGCGCATCTGGCGCACCCTGCCCGAGCACCAAAACCATCAGGAAGCATCGGCTGCCGATTACTGGACCGCCAAGCCGATTTCCCTGCAAAACATTGCGCTGTCGCTGGGCGCATCCATTTTACTGGTGGCCGTTTCCTTCAGCCTGTCGAAATACCTGAAAGGCATTTTGGGCACGAGCGACAATATCCTACTGGATATGTTAATCGGCCTGCTGACCGATAAATACCTGCTGCTGACCACGCTGACCTTTGCCGCCACGCTGCTGTTCGGCAAGAAAAAGCATCTGACCAACGGCAGCCAAGAATTGGGTACATACTGCATTTACCTGTTTTTCGTCGTTATCGGCATCCCCGCCTCCATCCCGATGATTATCGAAAATGCGCCTTTGCTGTTTGTATTCACCCTGATTGTCGCCGTAACCAACCTGCTGCTCACCCTGCTGGTCGGCAAAATCTTCCGCTTCAAACTGGAAGAAATCGTCTTGGCCTGTAACGCCAATATCGGCGGCCCTACCACCGCAGCGGCTCTTGCCATCAGCCAGGGCTGGAAGACCCTGGTCGGCCCGATTCTGATTATCGGCACCATCGGCTATATCATCGGCAACTATATCGGCAGCCTGATTTATGCTTTCACGCAGATGCTGGGGTAGCCGGATTTTTAAAAACCGAAACGCGTAGGCATCCGCCCCGCTGCTTACTCAAAGAAGGGATAAACTGGCCAATCCAACCATTTTATCTTTTAGTAAAGCGGCGGGGTAGCAATCCCGCGCAGCAGGCAGCTATGTCAGTCGCTCAGTACGCATATAAAAAGCCGTCTGAAAATCAGCATGGATTTTCAGACGGCTTTTCGCTGCCATACGATAGCACACAACCTTATTCTTCCGCTGCTCCAGTCTCAACTTCAGAAGTTGCTTCGTTTTCCGGTGCGTCCTCCAAACCGGTTTCGCCTTCCGGCTCTTCCGCCACCCGCTCCAAGCTGACCAGCGTTTCGCCTTCGTCCAGATTAATCAGACGCACACCTGCGGCGGCGCGGCCGGTTTCGCGGATTTGTTCGACTTTGGTGCGGATTAATACGCCGCCGCTGGTAATCAGCATCAAATCGTCGCTTTCGCTTACCAATGTGGCCGCAACCAAATCGCCGTTGCGCTCGCCGGTATTGATGGCGATATTGCCTTGGCCGCCTTTGTTTTTACGGCTGTAATCCGCAATCGGAGTGCGCTTGCCGTAGCCGTTGGCGGTGGCGGTGAGCACTTGCAGTTCGCCCTGTTCGCATTCGGGCGCAAAGGTAATCAGGCTGACGATGCGGCCGTCGGCGGGCAGTCTCATGCCGCGCAGGCCGCCGCTGCCGCGCCCGCTCGGACGCACGCCGTGCTTGCCGCTGATAACGGCGGCTTCGTTGCCATCATCTTCGTTTTCAGACAGGCCGTCTGAAAGTTCTTCATCATTTTCGATTTCCGCATCATCGGCTTCATCATTGCCGGATTTTTCCCAGTATTCGTTAAAGCGGATGGCTTTTCCAAGGTTGGAGAACAGCATAATGTCGTCCGCGCCGCCGGTTTGCGCCGCGCCGACCAAATAGTCGCCTTCTTTGAGCGCGATGGCTTTAATGCCTTGCGCGCGCACGTTTTTAAAGGCGGAAAGCTGTACTTTTTTCACCATGCCTTGCGCGGTGGCGAAGAAGACGTATTGGTCTTCCGGGAACTCGCGCACCGCTAAAATCGCGCTGACTTTTTCACCTTCTTCGAGCTGGATGACGTTGTTAATCGGGCGGCCGCGGGAGTTTCTGCCGCCTTCAGGCAATTTGTAAACTTTAATCCAATGGCACTTGCCGAAGTTGGTGAAACACATCAGATAGTCGTGGGTATTGGCCACAAACAGGGTTTCGATGAAATCTTCGTCTTTGGTGGCGGCGGCTTGTTTACCGCGTCCGCCGCGGCGTTGCGCCTGGTAGTCGGTGGTCGGCTGGGTTTTGATGTAGCCGCCGTGTGTCAGCGTAACCACCATTTCGCGCTGCGGAATCAGGTCTTCGTCGGCAATATCGCCGCCGAAGGGGTTGATTTCGCTGCGGCGCTCATCGCCGAACGCGCTTTTGGTTTCTTCCAATTCTTCGCGGATGATGGTGGTAATGCGCTCGGGTTTGGCGAGAATATCCAAGAAATCAATAATCTGCGCCATGATGGTTTTGTAGTCGTTGACGATGGTGTCTTGGTCTAGGCCGGTCAGGTTACGCAGGCTCATGCGCAAAATCGCATCGGCTTGGATTTCGCTCAGGAAATAACCGCTGCCTTGCAAGCCCAAGCCTTGCGGCAGACCTTCGGGGCGCGCCATCTGCATATCCAAATCGGTGCGCGAGAGCATTTCGCCTACCAAGCCGGACTGCCACGGACGGGCCAACAGTTTTTCCTTGGCTTCCGGTGCATCGGCGGATTCTTTAATCAGCCGAATCATCTCGTCGATATTCGACAAGGCAACTGCTTTACCTTCGGCAATATGGCCTTCGTGCCGCGCTTTTTTCAGGCGGAACAAGGTGCGGCGGGTAACGACTTCGCGGCGGTGGCGTAAAAACTCGCTCAAAATCTGTTTCAGGTTCAGCAGGCGCGGCTGTCCGTCAACCAGCGCCACCATGTTGATACCGAAGCTGTCTTGCAGCTGGGTCATTTTGTAGAGCTGGTTCAGCACCACTTCGGCGTTTTCGTTGCGCTTGAGCTCGATGACCACGCGCATGCCCGATTTATCGGATTCGTCGCGCAAGTCGGCAATGCCTTCCAGCACTTTTTCCCGCACTAATTCGCCGATTTTCTCCACCAGCTTGGCTTTGTTTACCTGATAGGGAATTTCATCGATGACGATGGCTTCGCGTTCGCCGTTTTTACCGATGAGCTCGATATGGGTTTTGCCGCGCATGACCACGCGGCCGCGGCCGGTTTTGTAGCCTTCGCGCACGCCGCTCATCCCGTAAATGGTGGCACCGGTAGGAAAATCGGGCGCTTTGATGGTATCAATCAGCACATCGATGTCGGTATCCGGCTCGTCCAAAAGCTGCAGGCAGGCATTGACGGTGTCGGTCAGGTTGTGCGGCGGGATGTTGGTTGCCATGCCTACGGCGATACCCGACGAACCGTTAATCAGCAAAGCGGGGAAACGGGTCGGCAACACCAGCGGCTCGTGCTCGCTGCCGTCGTAGTTCGGGCCGAAATTGACGGTTTCCTCCTCGATGTCGGCCAGCATTTCATGGGCGATTTTCGCCATCCGGATTTCGGTGTAACGCATGGCCGCCGCGCCGTCGCCGTCGACCGAACCGAAGTTGCCTTGGCCGTCGACCAGCATATAGCGCATGGAGAAATCCTGCGCCATGCGCACGATGGTATCGTAAACGGCGGAGTCGCCGTGAGGGTGGTATTTACCGATTACATCGCCGACGATACGGGCGGATTTTTTATAGGCTGAATTCCAGTTGTTTTTCAGCTCGTGCATGGCATACAGCACACGGCGGTGCACGGGTTTAAGGCCATCGCGCACATCGGGCAGCGCGCGGCCGACGATTACGCTCATCGCATAATCCAGATAGGATTTGCGCATTTCGTCTTCAAGGCTGACGGGCAGGGTTTCGAGTGCGAATTTGTGGTCGTTTCGGACAGTTGCGTCGGTCATGATTGTGGTGTTTCCGAATAGCAAAAAATTGTGCTGATTTTAGCATAAAACGCTTTTTTCTGCTATGGAGGCAAGCCCCAAACGACATGGCTTTGTTTTCTAAGCGCCTCAACATTCAAACATCTGACCCACTCTCCCTAAGCTTTCTACCCGGCTACAAAACCAACTGACTATTATGCTGATAAACCCCGCCGTTTTCAGGTAGAATACCGCCTTTGTTCCCGAGCCTCTTTTCAGCGATTATGTCTAAAAAAACCAAGCAAGAATTAGAAAACAACAAGCTCAGTAAGCGTCTGCGTCATGCGGTCGGCGATGCGATTAACGATTTCAATATGATTGAGCCGGGCGATAAGATTATGGTGTGTCTTTCCGGCGGTAAAGACAGCTATGCGCTGCTCGATATTCTGCGCCAGCTCCAAGCCAGCGCGCCGATTGATTTTTCGCTGGTGGCGGTCAATCTCGACCAGAAGCAGCCGGGTTTTCCCGAGCATGTTTTGCCGGAATATCTCGACAGCATCGGCGTGGATTATAAAATCGTGGAAGAAGACACTTATTCGACCGTGAAGCGCGTGCTCGAAGAAGGCAAAACCACCTGCTCGCTGTGCAGCCGCCTGCGCCGAGGGATTTTGTACCGTACCGCCAAAGAGTTGGGTTGCACCAAAATCGCGCTGGGTCACCACCGCGACGACATTTTGGCGACGATGTTTTTGAATATGTTTTACGGCGGCAAACTCAAAGCCATGCCGCCGAAACTGGTATCCGACAACGGCGAACACATCGTCATCCGTCCGCTGGCGTATGTGAAAGAAAAAGATTTGGTCAGATATGCCGAATTGAAGCAATTCCCGATTATCCCGTGCAACCTGTGCGGCTCGCAGCCCAATCTGCAACGCCAGGTCATCGGCGACATGCTGCGCGATTGGGACAAGCGTTTTCCGGGGCGCATTGAATCTATGTTTTCCGCGCTGCGAAACGTCGTGCCCTCGCATCTGGCGGATACCGAATTATTCGACTTTGCCGGCTTGGAGCGCGGGCAAAATCTGAAACACGGCGGCGATTTGGCGTTTGACAGCGAAACCATACCTGAACGTTTTTCAGACGGCAGCGAAGACGACGGCTCGGCCATTTCCATCGATACCAAGCCGGATCGCAAAGTCATCAATATTCTGGCCAGCAAGCCGAAAGGCGGCTGCGGCGCGTAACGGCATTGCGGTATATTCGGGCAACGCGCCATGCGCTCTGCCCCTGCGTTTGCCTACCCTGCTACGTGCGGCGTGCGGCCGATTATCCGGGTGTTTACCCGGATTTTTATTTTTTTGCACAAACCGCGCTTGCAGAATCGGTAATTACCGCAATAATACGCACTGCCGTGAAACGCCGTTTGCCGCAGCAGATTATGCCGCGCGGCGCGTTTCAGGATACCGCTTCCCATATCCGACCGACCGCAGTCCCGTTTTCAGACGGCCTGCTGCCGGGCCGTCTGAAAAATACCGCATTTCATATAAAAAATATAAGGAACACCATGACCGCCGTTCTCATTATTCTCGGAATTATCGCCCTGCTCGCCGGCCTGCTCGGTACGATTTACCCCGCCATTCCCGGCTTGGGACTGATGTTTGCCGGGGCGTGGCTGCTGGGCTACGCGGGTGATTATCAGATTTTCGGCAGCAGCACGCTCGTATTTTTGGGCGTGGTGGCCGCCATCGGCACGGCCATGGATTATGTGGCCGGAATGCTCGGCGCCAAATACACCGGCGCGAGTAAGCCCGCCGTATGGGGCGCGTTTATCGGCGGCATCGGCGGCGCGTTTTTCTCGCTGCCCGGGCTGCTGTTCGGCCCGATGATTGGCGCGGCGGCCGGTGAATTTGTGGCCCGTAAGGATATGCTGCAGGCCGGCAAAGTCAGCATCGGCACGTTTATCGGCTTCATTATCGGCACTGTAGCCAAAATCGGCTGCGCGCTGACCATCGTCTTAACCCTGCTGCTTATGTGGGCCGTCAGCTGGTTTGCCTGATGCCTTCCGCCTGTTTTTGTTCAACACCATAATATCCCAACCTCATGAATACGCTGCTTAAAACCACACTCTCCGCCCTGATGCTCACCGCCGCGCTGAATGCTTCGGCGCAAACCAAGGCCGTTATCGACACCAATATGGGCAAAATCGAGCTGCTGCTGGACGAAGCCAAAGCGCCGAAAACCGTAGCCAACTTTACCGATTACGCCCGAAAAGGCTTTTACGACAACACCGTTTTCCACCGCGTCATCGACGGCTTTATGATTCAGGGCGGCGGCTACACGGCCGATATGACCCAAAAGCCGACCGGCAAAGCCATCAGCAACGAAGCCGACAACGGCCTGAAAAACACCGCCGGTACCATCGCTATGGCGCGCACCGGCAATCCGAATTCCGCCACCAGCCAGTTTTTCATCAATACCGCCGACAACGACTTTCTCAACTTTAAAGACAAAAGCGCACAAGGCTACGGCTATGCCGTATTCGGTAAAGTCACATCAGGCATGGACGTGGTCAACCGCATCGGCAAAAGCAAAACCGCCAGCCGCGGCTTCCACCAAAATGTACCCGTTACCCCCGTTGTGATTAAAAGCGTGCGGATTATCAAATAAATCCGATTTGCCCCAAGTTTGGATACCCAAAAGCCGTCTGAAAAAGCCCGAGTCGCATTTTTCAGACGGCTTTTTTGCCGTATCATGCCTATTTTAAATAACGATATAATGCCGTCTGAAAACACACAGGAGCACGCGCATGAATACTTGGCATGAAGCCGTCGGGCCGGAGAAAGAGCAGCCCTATTTCCAACACATTCTTCAAAGCGTCAAAGCCGAGCGCGAAAGCGGGCAAACCGTTTACCCGCCCGCCGCCGACGTATTCAACGCCTTCAAAGCCACCGAATTCGACCGCGTCAAAATCGTCATTCTCGGGCAAGACCCCTACCACGGCCCCAATCAGGCACACGGCTTAGCGTTTTCCGTGCGCCCCGGCATCGCCGTTCCGCCCTCGCTGGCCAATATCTACAAAGAGCTGGCTCAAGACATCCCCGGCTTCCGCATTCCCGACCACGGCTGCCTGCAAAGCTGGGCCGAACAAGGCGTGCTGCTGCTGAACACCGTATTAACCGTGCGCGCCGGGCAGGCGCACTCCCACGCCCCGCTCGGCTGGGAGCAGTTTACCGATTGCGTCATCGACCGCCTCAACCGCCACCGCGAACACATCGTTTTCATGCTCTGGGGCAGCCACGCCCAGAAAAAAGGCGCATTTATCGACCGCAGCCGCCACCTCGTGCTCACCGCCCCGCACCCCTCGCCGCTTTCCGCCTACCGCGGCTTCTTCGGCTGCCGCCACTTTTCGCAGGCCAATGCCTATTTGGCGGAACACGGCATGCAGGCCGTGGATTGGCAGGTTTAGCCGCCTTTGTGACAGGCCGTCTGAAAAACGATATTTTTCAGACGGCTTTTGTGGAACCGATGATATTCATGGATAAAGCACTTTCAGATTGTATAGTCATTTAAAATGAAAATGG
>NZ_BCWL01000077.1 GCF_001592185.1 Bergeriella denitrificans NBRC 102155 | reverse complement strand
TTTCAATAAAAAAAGGCCGTCTGAAAATCCATATTTTCAGACGGCCCTTGTTCACATCTTAAACCTTAGTTCAATTTACCGTGGCACTGTTTGTACTTCAAACCGCTGCCGCACGGGCAGGGATCGTTGCGGTGCACGATATAGCCTTGGGCGGCCAGGGCTTCGGGGCTTAAGTCGATGTTGTTGGGGTTGAACGCATCGGTCACCAAATCGGTTTGCGATTCGCCCAGCAGGGTTTCCATGGCGGGCGCGTCGGCTTGGGCGGCTTGGACGTTGCTGACGGTTTGCTCCGGCAGCTCTTCGGCCACGTTTTCGTTGCGCTCGATTTGGACGGACGCCAGCAGCGATGCGATGTTGTGCTTGATGCTGCGCCACAGGTTTTCAAACATGGCGAAGGCTTCGCGTTTGTATTCCTGCTTCGGATTCTTCTGGGCGTAGCTGCGCAGGTGGATGCCTTGGCGCAGGTAGTCCATGGCGGCAAGGTGCTCGCGCCATTGGTTGTCGATAACCTGCAGCATGACGTTGCGCTCGAAACCGGCCATCTGCTGCTTGCCGACCAGCTCGACTTTTTCGGCGTATTCGGCTTCGATGCGGCTGATGATGCGCTCTTTGATGTCGGGGTTGTCCAGCGTATTGTCGGCTTTCAGCCAGGCTTGGATGTCGGCGTGTACGCGGAATTCGCCGGCCAGCTGGGCTTCGAGCGCGGGGATGTCCCACTGCTCTTCCATGCTGTCGGGCGGCATGTGCAGATCGACCAAATCACTGACGACTTCTTCGCGGATGTTTTTGGCCAAATCGGTTACGTCTTGGTTGGTCAGGATGTCGTTGCGCTGGTGGTAAATCACTTTGCGTTGGTCGTTGGCAACGTCGTCGTATTCCAATACCTGCTTACGCATATCGAAGTTGCGGCCTTCGACTTTGCGCTGTGCGCCTTCGATTTGGCGGGTCAGCAGGCCGTGTTCGATGGCTACGCCGCGCTCGGGGGCGAGGCGGTTGAGGATGGCGGCAGCGCGGTCGAGGGCAAACAGGCGCAGCAGCGGGTCTTCAAATGACAGGTAGAAGCGGCTGGAGCCGGGATCGCCCTGACGGCCTGCGCGACCGCGCAGTTGGTTGTCGATGCGGCGGCTTTCGTGGCGCTCGGTGCCGATGATGTGCAGGCCGCCGGCGGCCAATACTTTTTCATGCTCTTCCTGCCAGCCGTTTTCCAGCGCGGTGATGCGGGCGGCTTTTTCTTCTTCGCTTAGGGTTTCGTCGGCGAGAATGGCATCGGTTTGGTGCTTGAGGTTGCCGCCCAATACGATGTCGGTACCTCGGCCGGCCATGTTGGTGGCCACGGTAATGGCGCCGACTTTACCGGCTTGGGCAACAATCAGGGCTTCGCGCTCGTGTTCTTTGGCGTTCAAAACATTGTGCGGCAGGCCGGCTTGGGTGAGCAGGCGGGAAACCAGCTCGGAGTTTTCGATGCTGGTGGTGCCGACGAGCACGGGCTGGCCGTTTTCGTGGCAGGTTTGGATGTCTTTGACGACAGCCTCGAATTTTTCGTCGGCGCTGCGGAAAATCTGGTCGTTGAAATCTTTGCGCTGAATCGGGCGGTTGGTCGGGATAATGACGGTTTCGAGATTGTAGATGCTTTGGAACTCGAAGGCTTCGGTATCGGCGGTACCGGTCATGCCCGACAGTTTTTCATACAGGCGGAAGTAGTTTTGGAAGGTGATGGATGCCAGCGTTTGGTTTTCGCGCTTGATTTCCACGCCTTCTTTGGCTTCGACGGCCTGATGCAGACCTTCCGACCAGCGGCGGCCGGCCATCAGGCGGCCGGTGAATTCATCGACAATCACGATTTCGCCGTCTTGAATCACATAGTGTTGGTCCAGATGGAACAGAGTATGCGCGCGCAGGGCGGCCATCAGATGGTGCATCAGCGCGATGTTGCCGGCAGAGTAGAGCGAGTCGTTTTCGGCCAGCAGACCCATTTGGGTGAGAATGCGCTCGGCGTGCTCGTGGCCGGCTTCGCTCAGGATAACTTGATGCGCTTTTTCGTCCACCCAGTAATCGCCTTCGCCGTCTTCGGTTTCCTGGCGGTTCAGGTGGGCGGGTACGGCGTTCATAATGTGGTAAAGCTGCACATTGTCATCGGCCTGGCCGGAAATAATCAGCGGCGTGCGCGCTTCGTCAATCAAGATGGAATCGACTTCATCGACCACGGCGAAATTCAGCTCGCGCTGCACTTTGTCGTATTGGTCGGTCACCATATTGTCGCGCAGGTAGTCGAAACCGAATTCGTTGTTGGTACCGTAAGTGATGTCGGAACCGTAGGCCTGCTGGCGGAAAAACGGCTCCATATCGGCCACAATCACGCCCACGCTCAAACCCAGGAAGTTATACAGCGGCTCCATAATGCCGGCGTCGCGGCGGGCGAGGTAGTCGTTGACGGTCACAACGTGTACGCCTTTGCCGGAAAGGGCGTTGAGATACACGGCCAGCGTGGCGACCAGCGTTTTGCCTTCGCCGGTGCGCATTTCGGCGATTTTGCCGTTGTGCAGCACCATGCCGCCGATTAACTGCACGTCGAAATGGCGCATGCCCAAGACGCGGCGGCCGGCTTCGCGGCAGACGGCAAAGGCTTCTACCAGGATGTCGTCGAGCGTTTGGCCGCCGGCCAGGCGCTCTTTGAATTCTGCGGTTTTGGCTTGCAAAGCCTCGTCGCTCAAGGCCTGCATATCGGCTTCGAGCGCGTTGATTTTCGCTACGGATTTACGGTATTGTTTCAGCAGGCGGTCGTTGCGGCTGCCGAAGATTTTTTTTGCAAGGTTTGTCAGCATGGGTCTTCCCTATGACTTAGGGTAAAATAGGCATAATAAAAAAGCGATTTTAACACAATCTGCCGGTTAAGACGGGTAATCGTATTGCAAATGGCGGCGCTTGCGGCGGATTTCAATCATGCGGCGCGGCCGATGGGGATGATGATATGGATTTCGGGCATTTGAAGCGCGTAGGGCGGGGCGACGACGGCAACGCGCCCGGGCATCTGCAAAACCTGCTGCAGATTTCCCGCTATTGGCAGAAGCTGGATAGAGATGTTCAGCGGATATTGCCGGCCAACCTGCGGGCGCATATTCAGACGGCCTGTATCGAAAACAACGAGCTGGTGCTGCTGGCGGCCAACAATATGGCGGCCTCGCGCCTGAAAATGCTGCTGCCCTCGCTGCAGCCGCAGCTTTTGGGCGTGCACGAAGGGCTGGAGGCGGTACGCGTGCGGCTGATACCGAAAGCGCCGCCGCCGCCCAAAGCCAACCATTTGGCGCTGGGCGATGCGGCCGTCGGCGCATTCGAGCAGGCTGCGGAGCGCGTGGCGGCGCGGCATCCGGATTTGGCAGCGGCATTGGCGCGGCTGGCGGAGAAACATAAAAAACGCTGATGGCGCAGTCTGAGCAGCGTATGGAACAGCGCAGTTCAATAAGATATTTATATTCTGCAAGCGGCTTGAGTAGGCTGCGCTAAAATGCAGTGGCAGAGTGCGGCTGACGGCCGTGTACCGACGCTTCTAGCGGGGCGGTAGGGTAGGCGGCAGATGTTAAAAAACGTCAATAAAAGCAGGTGGGGCGGATTTTTCAGACGGCCTTCAAGGTGGGTTGTGTAAACCGAAGTAAATAGCCGTCTGAGTTTTGATTTAAATCAAAGTTTATTGCAAAATAAAGTCGCATACTTTGAATTTACCGAATTTGGGTATGCCCAGCAGCCCCGTTTATTTAGATATACACATCCTAGGAGATATACATGAAAGCTTATTTGGCACTGATTTCCGCCGCCGTTATCGGCCTGGCTGCCTGCTCACAAGAACCTGCCAAACCGGCTGCCGAAGCCGCACCTGCCGCAGAAGCTTCCGCTGAAGCCGCTCCTGCTGCCGAAGCCGCACCTGCCGCCGACGCTGCTGCGGGTAACTGCGCCGTAACCGTTGAATCCAACGACGCCATGCAGTTCGACACCAAAGACATCCAAGTGAGCAAAGCATGTAAAGAATTTACCGTGACTTTGAAACACGTGGGCACCCAACCTAAAGCCAGCATGGGTCACAACATCGTGATTGCCAAAGCCGAAGACATGGACGGCGTGTTTAAAGACGGCCTGGCTGCCGGCCCGGATGCAGACTACGTTAAAGCCGGTGACGAGCGCGTTGTGGCGCACACCAAACTGATCGGCGGCGGCGAAGAGTCTTCCGTAACCTTCGATCCTGCCAAACTGGCCGACGGCAGCTACAAATTCGTATGTACCTTCCCGGGCCACGCTGCTCTGATGAACGGTACCATCACTTTGGTTGACTAATCAGCCGGAAAACGACAGCCTGCTTTTGAAGCGGGCTGTTTTGTTTTTCAGACGGACTGATTGCACAATTTATCTGTCAACAGCCCCAAAACAGAAAGCCGCACCATGAACCCCTTTGACACCCGAAGCGTTACCTTTGCCGAACCCATCGACATGCTCTACGCCTGCCACGGCAAAGTACGCCGTTTTTGCAGCCAAGTCGATATGTTGCCCGGCTACATTGCCGAACACGGCTGCACCGAAGTCGTATTGCAGGCCGTGAGGCAAATCAGCCAGTATTTCAATGTGGCCGCACCCCTGCACCACGAAGACGAAGAAGAAAACTTCTTCCCGCTGCTGTTGCAATACGCCCCGCAGGCGCAGGCGGGCGTGGGCGAATTGCTGCGCCAGCACGAAAGCCTGCACGCCAATTGGAACGCACTTTATCAAGAGTTTCAAAATTTGGAAGCAGACCCGCAATACCCGCTGCAAACCGAAGTTTTGAAACGCTTTACCGAAGGCTACGCCGTGCATTTGGCTATTGAAGAGCCGCTGTTTGACATGGGCGAGGAATTTATTCCGCAGGAGAAATTGGCGGAAATCGGCAAGATTATGGCGGCAAGACGGCAGAAGTAGGGCATTCGCGACAATTGCGGCACCCCGAATAAGATGCACCCCAACGCACCAACATCCCGCCGCCTTTTCAGACGGCCTTCATCCTAAAAAAGGGACTCCCATGCTTACCCCCGCCAGCAGCGACCTTTTCAATATCCCGTTTTACCAATTTTCCCAACTCAAAAAATACCAGCCCGAGGCCATCCCGCAAATCAAAGCCGATTACAAGGCGCATTGGCAGATTTGGCAGCAGCTTATTTTGCAGGTTGCGGAAGATTTGGGCGAACCTTTTGCGCCGCCGCATATCGAGCGGTGGTGTAACGGCTGGCAGGTGCGCGCCCATTTTTTCGCCTATTTCAAATACGCGCAATACAAAGATTCCGCCGCGATTTTATCCGTGTTGCTCAACCGCCGCCGCCTGACCGTCAGCCTTGATTGGCATTGTTACAAAGCGGGCATATCGCCGATTGCGCTGCCCGAATACAACCAATGGCTGGATGTTTTGGACAAACATCGTTACGCCGGTTTCGATATGTGGCACGGCGCGGAAGACGAATACGCCGATTACCAAACGCTGGCGGCGCAAAACGACGCAGCCTTGCGCCTGCAAAGCTCGGACGATTTTTTCTGCATCGGCAGACACATCGAACGCGACGATTTGGGCAAACAAAACGAAGCCGGGTGGATAGCCGATACCATTCGCGAACTTTTACCCTTGTATGAAGCCTGTTTTCGCTGATATAGTTAAGCATTGTTAACCAATCAGCAACAGGCCGTCTGAAAAATTACGTGCAAACGACCGTTTCCCAATATTTTCAGACGGCCTGACTATTAAAAACCAACATGACCGAAACCCAATCCCTAGATTTAGCCAAGCAACTCATCGCCCGCCCGTCCGTGACGCCCGACGACCAAAACTGCCAGCAGCTTCTGGCCGAACGCTTGGCTGCCGTCGGCTTTACCATTGAAGAACTGAATTTCGGCGACACCAAAAACATCTGGGCGCGGCGCGGCAGCGCAGGCCCGTTGGTCTGCTTTGCCGGACACACCGACGTCGTACCCGCAGGGCCGTTGGAAAAATGGGATACGCCGCCGTTTGAGCCGACCGAGCGCGAAGGCCGCCTGTACGGGCGCGGCGCGGCGGATATGAAAACCAGCATCGCCTGTTTCGTCACCGCCTGCGAGCGTTTTATTGCCGCCAATCCCGGCCATCAAGGCAGCATCGCACTCTTGATTACCTCCGACGAAGAAGGCGACGCGCACGATGGTACGACCAAAGTGGTGGATGTGTTGAAAGCGCGCGGCGAAACCATCGATTACTGCATTGTCGGCGAACCGACCGCCGTTACCGATTTGGGCGATATGATTAAAAACGGCCGCCGCGGTTCGCTTTCCGGCAACCTGACCGTCAAAGGCAAACAAGGCCACATCGCCTATCCGCATCTGGCGGTGAATCCCGTCCACACCTTCGCGCCCGCGCTGCTGGATTTGACCCGGGAAGTGTGGGACGAGGGCAACGAATACTTCCCGCCCACCAGCTTCCAAATTTCCAATATCGGCGGCGGCACCGGCGCGACCAATGTGATTCCGGGCGAGTTAAACGTCAAATTCAATTTCCGCTTCTCTACCGAATCCACCGAAGCCAGCCTGAAAGCGCGCGTACACGCCATTTTGGACAAACACGGCGTAGCATACGGTTTGCAGTGGGCGTGTTCCGGCCAGCCGTTTCTCACCCAAGCCGGCAGGCTGACCGATGTCGCCCGCCACGCCATTCAAAAAGTCTGCGGCATTGACACCGAGCTTTCCACCACCGGCGGTACTTCAGACGGCCGTTTCATCAAAGCCATCGCCGCCGAACTGATTGAACTGGGCCCGAGCAACGCCACCATCCACCAAATCAATGAAAACGTTTTACTGGCGGATATTCCGAAATTATCGGCGGTGTATGAAGCGATGCTGGCGGAATTGCTGGCCTAGCCCGAACCACTGCAAAACATCATCAACAGGGTGCAGCAGTGCCGCATAATGTTTTGCGCATGACGATACAGACGATACAGAAGGATAAAACCCGCGATGCTGAGCCTGCCTTCTTTAGACACATTACCGACGCGCTGGCAGCCTTATCGGGACGGGATTGAGCGTGCGGCGGACGGCGAGGATGCCCTCGCGCATCTGCCCGCGCAGGACAGAGCCGGTTTCGAGCAGGATTTTGCCGCTGCCGTCGGTATGCCGTGGGCGGCTTATAATCACCTGCGCCGCGCGGCTGCGGTGCTGGCGCGGCATAGCTCGGAAGGCGGCGCAGAGCTGGCCGTATCGCGCATCGACACCCCTTTGGGCGAGATGCTGGCGGTGTTTGCCGAGGCGGAAGGTTTGAGCCTGCTGGAATTTGCCGATCAAAGCGGCGTAGATAAAGAATTGGCTGCGGTGCAACAGGCTTTCGGCGGCCGCTTTGTGTGGCGCGAATGCCCGGCATCGGCTTTATTGCGGCAGGAGCTGGCCGCCTATTTCCAAGGCCGTCTGAAAAATTTCAGCGTGCCGCTGCGTCCCGTAGGCACGGCGTTTCAGCGGCGGGTCTGGGCAGCGCTGCAAACCATACCTTACGGCAGCACGCTCAGCTACAAGCAGCAGGCCGAGCGTTTGGGCGATGCCAAAGCCGTGCGCGCCGTGGCCGCCGCCAACGGACAGAACAAAATTTCCATCATCATCCCGTGCCACCGCGTGATCGGCAGCAACGGCAAGCTGACCGGCTATGCGGGCGGCCTGTTCCGCAAGCAGTATCTGCTGAACTTGGAACAGCAGGATATTCAGACGGCCTTATTTGCCGGTTGAGCGCAGTAGGGCGTCCGTTCCGCCGCCTGCGCCCGGGATATGCGGATGTACAGATATAACAAAGCCTGCCGCGCTGCAGATGCAAGCGGCAGATATTTTCTACACGAGAAAGCCCGACTATGAACCTCAAAAACCGCCATTTCCTCAAACTCCTTGATTTCAGCCAAGACGAGATCCTGCATTACCTCGACTTGGCCGCCGAACTGAAAGCCGCCAAAAAAGCCGGACGCGAAGAGCAGAAATTGCGCGGCAAAAACATTGCCCTGATTTTTGAGAAAACCTCCACCCGCACCCGCTGCGCCTTTGAAGTGGCCGCACGCGACCAGGGCGCGGGCGTGACCTATCTGGAGCCGACCGGCAGCCAAATCGGCCACAAAGAAAGCATCAAAGACACCGCCCGCGTGCTCGGCCGTATGTACGACGGTATTGAATACCGCGGCTTCGGCCAGGAAATCGTGGAAGAGCTGGCGCAATACGCGGGCGTACCCGTGTTCAACGGCCTGACCGACGAATTCCACCCCACTCAAATGCTGGCCGACGCGCTCACCATGCTGGAACACAGCGGTAAGCCTTTGCACGAAACCGCGTTTGCCTATGTGGGCGATGCGCGCTTCAATATGGGCAATTCACTGCTGCTGCTCGGCGCGAAAATGGGCATGGATGTACGCATCGGCGCGCCGAAAGCCTTGTGGCCGTCTGAAAAAATCATCATGCAGGCACAGATTTTGGCGGAAGAAACCGGCGCGAAAGTGCTGCTGACGGAAAACGCCGAAGAAGCCGTAAAAGGCGCGGATTTTATCCATACCGACGTATGGGTGAGCATGGGTGAGCCGAAAGAAACCTGGGAAGAGCGCATCGCCCTGCTCAAATCCTTCCGCGTAACGCCCGAATTGATGGCGGCATCGGGCAACCCGAATGTGAAATTCATGCACTGCCTGCCCGCGTTCCACAACCGCGAAACCAAAGTCGGCGAATGGATTTTCGAAACCTTCGGCCTAAACGGCGTGGAAGTGACCGAAGAAGTATTCGAGAGCGAAGCCAGTATCGTGTTCGACCAGGCCGAAAACCGGATGCATACCATCAAAGCCGTATTGGTGGCATCGCTGGGCGGGTAGGGCGTATCGGCAAAAAAGGCCGTCTGAAAAATCTTGGTTTTTCAGACGGCTTTTTCCCGCAATGATACGCCCCCGAACCCCTAAGCTGTCCGATTACCGACACCGCCCGACTTCTACCACACAGCAG
>NZ_BCWL01000076.1 GCF_001592185.1 Bergeriella denitrificans NBRC 102155 | reverse complement strand
CGGCGAGCCACAGACAGTACAAGTAGTACGGCCAGGCGCAGCCAACGCCGTAGATTTTTTATTTGAATTCACTATATTTTGAAAAAAGCCGTCTGAAACCCTATAATCCTATCATTGCATCTACCCATATTTTTCACGATTTTCAGACGGCCTTGTTTGCCATGCGCCATCACACAAAGGATAAAAGATGAAAAACTACCAAGCACCCGACGCACAAGGCTTTTTCGGCGAACACGGCGGCCTTTACGTTTCCGAAACATTAATCCCCGCGCTACAGGAATTGGCCGAGGCTTACGAATCAGCCAAAAAAGACCCGGAATTTTGGGCCGAATTCCGCCGCGATTTGAAGCATTACGTCGGCCGCCCCAGCCCGGTTTACCATGCCGAGCGTCTGAGTGAGCATTTGGGCGGCGCGCAAATCTGGCTCAAACGCGAAGATTTAAACCACACCGGCGCGCACAAAGTCAAC
Source organism: Bergeriella denitrificans NBRC 102155 (assembly GCF_001592185.1). GTDB lineage: Bacteria > Pseudomonadota > Gammaproteobacteria > Burkholderiales > Neisseriaceae > Neisseria > Neisseria denitrificans. Next base: position 8,662 of record NZ_BCWL01000076.1, on the reverse strand, counting down.
AATACCATCGGCCAGGCGCTTTTGGCCAAGCGCATGGGTAAAAAGCGCGTGATTGCAGAAACCGGCGCGGGTCAGCACGGCGTGGCCAGCGCCACCGTCGCCGCACGTTTCGGCATGACCTGCGACGTGTATATGGGCGCGGACGACATCCAGCGCCAAATGCCCAACGTCTTCCGCATGAAGCTCTTGGGTGCCAACGTGGTCGGCGTGGAGAGCGGCAGCCGCACGCTGAAAGACGCGATGAACGAAGCGATGCGCGAATGGGTCGCCCGCGTGGACGATACGTTTTACATCATCGGTACCGCCGCCGGCCCGATGCCTTATCCCGAAATGGTGCGTGATTTCCAATGCGTCATCGGCAACGAAGCCAAAGAGCAGATGCAGGAAGCCATCGGCCGCCAGCCGGATGTGGCCGTGGCCTGCGTGGGCGGCGGCTCCAACGCCATCGGCCTGTTCCACCCCTATATCGAAGAAACCGGCGTGCGCCTGGTGGGCGTGGAAGCGGGCGGCTTGGGCGTGCACACACCCGACCACGCCGCGCCGATTACTTCGGGTGCGCCGATTGGCGTATTGCACGGCTTCCGCAGCTATCTGATGCAGGACGACAACGGCCAGGTATTGGGCACGCATTCCGTGTCCGCCGGTTTGGACTACCCCGGCATCGGCCCGGAACACAGCCATCTGCACGACATCGGCCGCGTCGAATACACCGCCGCCAATGACGATAAAGCGCTGGAAGCCTTCGACCTGCTCTGCCGCTTCGAGGGCATCATCCCCGCTTTGGAAAGCTCGCACGCGCTGGCCTGGGCGGTGGAAAACGCGCCGAAAATGGGCAAAGACCAAGTGATTTTGGTCAACCTCTCCGGCCGCGGCGACAAAGACATCAATACCGTTGCCAAATTAAAAGGCATCGAGCTGTAAACCCGCAAGCCGTCTGAAAACAGCGTTTGCCGCCATCACCGCAGGCGCAGGCCGTCTGAAAACGGCACATTGCGCCGCCGCACGCTGCACGATCTTTTTCAGACGGCATTGTTCAGACAGCCTGTTTCCCGAAAATACCCGCATGACCCGCCCTCCGATTTGGCAGGCCGCCCCGCCGCCCGATGCCCCGCCCATCCTGCACGCGCCGTCGCTGACGGCGGCTTTGCGCGCGTTGGACGCAGAATTTTCCGTGCGTCTGCTGTATTTGGGCGCAGCCGAAAGCGGCACACCCGCCAACGCTTACGCCGGGCTGATGCCGCCGCCCGATACGCCGTGTTTTGTGCGCGATGTGGTCTTGTGCCTGAACCGCACGCCCGTTATCCAAGCACGCAGCCTGTGCACCGCGTCCGCACACAACTGGCGCGAACTGCTCGACTGCGGCAGCCGCCCCTTGGGCGAATTGCTGTTTGACGGCTCGCTGCCGCTGACCCGCTCGGCATTTGAGTTTGCCCAAATCGCCGACAACGCACACCCCGCGCCGCTGACCGCCCGCCGCTCCCGCTTCCGCTGGCAGGGCGAGGATTTATGGCTGGCCGAATGCTTCCTGCCCGAGCTGCACGCCTATCTGCCGCCGACGGGTGCGCTCGGATAACATGGTTCTGCTGCCCTTATTCCGCGCGTATGACAATAAGCGGCCTGTTTTCAGACGGCCTGACCCGCTGCCGGACGCTGCAGGCCGTCTGAAAAACGCTCCGGCTCAAGCAATCGGCATACAACCAAGCCGAAAACCGCTTCACTCCGGTTTCAAACCCTGCCGGACACCGATTTGTATTGATAAATATGTTTGCCCTACTTTCCAAATACCTCTCCCCCGCCGCCGCCGAAAAAGCAACCGTTTACCTACAGCTGATGCGCGCCGACAAACCCATAGGCACGCTGCTGCTGCTTTGGCCGACATATTGGGCGATGTGGATTGCCGCCAAAGGCTATCCCGGCCACACCGTGTTCGCTGCCTTTACCGCCGGCGTGTTTCTGATGCGTAGCGCGGGCTGCGTCATCAACGACTATGCCGACCGTGATTTCGACGGCGCAGTCGAGCGCACGCGCAACCGCCCGTTTGCACGCGGCGCCGTCAGCCGCAAGGAAGCCCTGCTGCTGACCGCCGCGCTCTGCCTGCTGGCCGCCCTATGCATCCTACCCCTGAACCGCCTTACTTGGCTGATGAGCCTGCCGGCGCTGTTTCTGGCCATGAGCTATCCGTTTACCAAACGCTTTTTCCCGATTCCGCAGCTGTATCTGGGGCTGGCATTTTCGTTCGGCATCCCCATGGCTTTTGCCGCCGTCACCGACAGCGTGCCCGCTACCGCCTGGCTGATATTCGCCGCCAATATGCTGTGGACGCTGGCCTACGATACCATCTACGCCATGGCCGATAAGGAAGACGATTTGAAAATCGGCATCCGCACGTCCGCCATCACTTTCGGCCGCCACGACCTGACCGCCGTGATGCTCTGCCACGCCGGTTTTACCCTGCTGATGGTGGTATTGGGGCTGCACATCCACGCCACCTGGCCTTATTGGCTGATGCTGCCCGTAACCGTATGGTGGCAGTACGGCCAATACCTGACCGCCGGCACGCGCAACCGCCAAGTCTGCTTCCACACGTTTTTGGGCAACAGCCGCATCGGCATGGCCTGGTTTCTCGGCATCGCCGGCCATTATCTGTGGCTGGGCGCATAAAGCAGGCGGCGGTTTTTCAGACGGCCGCAGACGGTGCAAACCTATTCCAAACGGCTAAAGCTCGGCGGCATCGCGCGTGTACCGCCGTTTCCGTTTGCATGGCGGCAAGCAGCCGGTACGGAACGCCGTATCCAATCTCACGGAGCGGCCATAAATTGTCGGTTTGCCATTGAGATTTACCCCGACACTCGGTACAATTCCATCTTGTTTTGCTACCTCTTAAAGAGATTCTTATGAGCCTGATCGGCGAAATCCTCCCCTTGTCCCATATCGTGTTGGACTTGGAAGTCAGCAGCAAAAAACGCCTGTTCGAGCAGGCCGGCCTGCTGCTGGAAAATGAAGCGGGTCTGCCGCGCTCCGATGTATTCGACTGTCTGTTTGCCCGCGAAAAACTGGGCACGACCGGCCTGGGCCAAGGCGTTGCCATTCCGCACGGCCGCCATGCCTGCGTAAAACAGGCCGTCGGCACCTTCATCCGCCTGCAAACCCCCGTTGAATTCGACGCGCCCGACGGCAAGCCGGTATCGCTGGTATTTGTGCTGCTGGTACCGGAAAACGCCACCGGCGAGCATTTGGAAGTATTGTCCAAGCTGGCGGGTAAGTTTTCACAAAAAAGCGTGCGCGAGGCGCTCCTGGCGGCGCAAACCGCCGAAGAAGCCTACCGCCTGCTGACCGAAGAGTAAACATGCCGAGTATTTCCGTACGCCAGCTCTACCAAGACAATCTGCACAAACTGCAACTGGCTTGGGCGGCCGGCAATTCCGGTGCCGACAACCGCATCGGGGTCGAGGCCGACAAGCCCGTTTTGGCGCTGGTCGGCCATTTGAATTTTATCCACCCCAATCAGGTGCAGGTGGTCGGCGCAGCCGAAGCCGAATACCTCAAGCGTCTCGAATCGGGCGAGCTGCCCTACGATTTTCAAGAGCTGTTCGATATTCCCATGTCGCTGGTGATTGTGGCCAACGGCCTGCCCGTTTCGCCCAAGCTGCGCGATTTCTGCCATACCCGAGGCATTCCGCTCCTGACGTCCAAAGTGGAAAGCCCGCACCTGATGGACGTGCTGCGGATTTACCTGCAGCGCACGCTTGCCGTTTCCATCGTGCGCCACGGCGTGTTTCTCGACGTATTCGAAGTCGGCGTGCTCATTACCGGCCAGTCCGGCCTGGGTAAAAGCGAATTGGCGCTGGAGCTGATTTCGCGCGGCCACAGCCTGATTGCCGATGACGCCGTCGAGCTTTTCCGCACCGGCCCCGAAATGCTGGAAGGCCGCTGCCCGCCCATGCTGCGCGATTTTCTGGAAGTACGCGGCCTGGGCGTATTGAACATCCGCCACATTTTCGGCGAAACCTCCATCCGCCCGAAAAAAGTACTCCAGCTCATCATCAACCTCGTGGCTGCCGATGACGAATACATGAAGCAGCTCGACCGCCTGAGCATCCGCACCGAAACCGAATCCATCTTAAATGTCAGCATTCGCTCCGTGACCCTGCCCGTGGCCGTCGGCCGCAACCTGGCGGTATTGGTGGAAGCCGCCGTACGCAACTACATCCTGCAGCTGCGCGGCAAAGACAGCACGAAAGAATTTTTGGAACGCCATCAAACCCTGCTGAAGGAAAACGAAAGCAACCATGAAAGTCGTATTGATTAGCGGCCTCTCCGGATCCGGAAAATCCATCGCCCTCAAGCAGTTGGAAGACTTGGGCTATTACTGCGTCGACAACCTGCCGATTGAAATGCTGCCCGCGCTGGTGCAGCACCATTCCGCCCGCAAAAACGAAACGCATCTGGGTGTCAGCGTGGACGTGCGCTCCGGCATCGACATCGACGAAACCCAGGCGCAGATTTACCGCCTGCGCGAAGCCGGCCACCAGGTGGATGTATTATTTGTCGAAGCCGAAGAAAGCGTTTTAGTGCGCCGCTTCTCTGAAACCCGCCGCAGCCACCCGCTCTCCGGCCACGACATGACCCTGACCGAAAGCCTGCAGAAAGAGCGCCAATGGCTCTCGCCCCTGCGCGACTTGGCCTACTGCATCGATACCTCCAAAACCAACGCCCAGCAGCTGCGCTATACCGTGCAGCAATGGCTGAACACCGAGCGGCAAGGGCTGCTGGTGATTTTGGAATCGTTCGGCTTCAAATACGGCACGCCCAACAATGCCGACTTCATTTTTGATATGCGCAGCCTGCCCAACCCCTATTACGACACCGAGCTGCGCCCCTACAACGGCATGGACAAGCCGATTCAGGATTATCTCGACCGCCAGCCGCTGGCGCAGGAAATGGTGGACGACATCTACGGCTTCATCAGCCGCTGGCTGCCGCGTATGCAGCAGGAAAGCCGCAGCTACGTCACCATCGCCGTCGGCTGCACCGGCGGCCAGCACCGCTCCGTGTACGTTGTCGAGCGGCTGGCGCAGCGCCTGAAACACACCTACGAGCTGCTGGTGCGCCACCGTCAGGCCGACAATCTGGCCGGACGCTGACCCACGGCCGTTTTCAGACGGCATTGATTGAAAGGTTGACCATGACACACACCAAAATCCTGTTCCCCCTGCTGGCCGCCGCACTGCTGGCTGCCTGTTCCGCCAACACCGTCGCACCCCACCGCTGGCACCAAACCGGCATGAGCGAAACCGACGTCGTCCGCCAGCAGCGCACCTGCAAAGCGCAGGCCTATCAGGATGCCAAGCAGGGCAAAACGCCCCAAAGTCTGGAAGAATGTATGGACCGCGCCGGCTACTACCAAATCCAATCCGGCAGAGGCAACCTCTAAACCCGCCGCCGCGCCCAAGCGCAGCCGCCCCGATATTGCCGTCTGAAAACCGCCGCATACCCGCGCGATTTTCAGACGGCTTCACTGCAAGAAAGACCCCACATGGCAATCCAATGGTTTCCCGGCCACATGAACAAGGCCAAAAAGGCCATCGCCGAACGCGTTAAAAGCGTGGATATGGTGATTGAAATGCTGGACGCGCGTCTGCCCGCTTCCAGCGAAAACCCTTTGCTGGCGCAGCTTTCCAAAGGCAAGCCCAAGCTGAAAATCCTCAACAAGCAGGATTTGGCCGACCCCGAGCGCACCGATGTCTGGCTGGCGCACTACAACAGCCTGCCCGACACCCGCGCCCTCGCACTCGATTCGTCCGAAAAAGGCGCACACGCCAAAATCACCCAAGCCTGCCGCGCCATGATGCCCAACCGCGGCGGCATAGACAAACCCCTGCGCGTGTTAATCTGCGGCATTCCCAACGTCGGCAAATCCACCCTGATTAACGGCATGATCGGCAAAAAATCCGCTAAAACCGGCAATGAGCCGGGCATCACCAAAGCCGAGCAGCGCCTGTTTCTCGCCGACGATTTCTGGCTTTACGATACCCCCGGTATGCTGTGGCCGAAAATCATCGTTGAAGAGAGCGGCTACAATCTGGCCGCCAGCGGCGCGGTCGGCCGCAATGCGCTGGACGAAGAAGAAGTCGCCCTCGAGCTTTTAGACTATCTGCGCCGCCACTACCTGCCGCTGCTGCAGGCGCGTTACCAAGCCGACAAAGACCCCTCCAGCCACTGGCAGGATACCGACTGGCTGGAATGGATTGCCAAAAAACGCGGCGCAGTGTTATCCGGCGGCCGCATCAACTACCAAAAAGCCGCCGAAAACATTCTCACCGATTTCCGCGACGGCCAAATCGGCCGCATCAGCCTCGAAACCCCGGCGCAATGGGAAAACTGGCTCAAAGCCGCCCGTAAAAAAGAAGCCGAACAGAAAGCCCTGCGCGAAGCCCGCAAAGCCGAGCGCAAAGGCGGCACACCCGTAACACGCCCGGACTGACTGCCCGCTACCGACCATGAACGACAAGCTCCCACCCGACGCGCTGATTGAAGCCGCGCTGTTGACCCAAATCGAACCCTTAAGCGAAAAAGCCATGCGCGAATTGTGCGTGCCGCCGCTGTCGCAAGACAAACTGATTGACGTGCTGACCCAACTCAAACTGCGCTGGCAGCAGCGCGCGCTGGATTTGGTGCACACCCGCGAAGGCTGGCGCTTCCAGATTGCCCAAGCCGCATTCGAACGGCTCGGCAGCCTGCAGGAGCAGCGCACCCCGCGCTATTCCCGCGCCGTAATGGAAACCCTGGCCATCATCGCCTACCAGCAGCCCGTAACCCGAGGCGACATCGAAGGCATACGCGGCGTGGCCGTGTCGCAAAACGTCATGCAAACCCTGCAAGACCGCGGCTGGATTGAAATCATCGGCCACCGCGATTCCGTCGGCCGCCCCGCGCTGTGGGCCACCACGGAAAGCTTCCTGACCGATTTGCGCTTAGACAGCCTGGAAGAATTACCGCCGCTGACCGAGCTGGGCGAGCTGGTTTTACCCGAGTTGCAGGACACCCCGCCGAGCGGCGATGAAGAAGCAGAAGACGAAGCCGAAGCAGACACCCTTGAAACAGCCGAGCCGCCGCCCGAACACGGCAACCGCGATATGCTGCTGAACTAAATTCCGCATCGTACATAATGTGCGTTCGGGGTAAGACAAACGGTTGAAAAATATAAAATCCGTTGAAATTCAGCAACCTGCTCCTTACCCCCACTCCTGCGGGGGGAAGGTTAGGATGGTGGCGGTTGGTCTAAAGTGACCTGGAAATCACCCCCACCCTAACCCTCCCCCGTTAAAGACGGGGGAGGGAATAGATGACTGAAATATCAAGCATTACTCAAATCACTTGTCCCAAACACACGTTACATAAGGACCAACCTATGAGCCGCCCCGACCGACTGATTTGGCTGGCCGTTTTTTCCGGCGCGGCCGTCTTGCTGATTACCATGGGCATCCGTATGTCGCTGGGGCTGTTTGTGCCGCCGCTGGTCAACACCACCGCGCTCAGCATGACAACCGTCAGCTTCGCCATGGCGCTCAACCAATTAATGTGGGGCGTCGCGCAGCCGGTTTCCGGCGCACTGGCCGACAAATACGGCGCACGCCCTGTTTTAATCTGGGGCACGCTGCTGCTGGCGCTCGGCTGCATCGCCGTGCCCCTGTTCCCCGGCGCTTTAGGGCTGGTACTGACCGTCGGCTTTCTGCTGGCATTCGGCGCGGGCGCGGGCAGCCACTCGGTCTTAATGAGCCGCGTGATGCAGCATGTGCCGCCCGCCCTGCGCGGTACGGCTTCGGGCATTGTCAACGCAGGCGGCTCGTTCGGCCAGTTTGCCTTTGCCCCGCTGATACAGAGCCTGATTTTTCTCCCCGCCGTCGGCTGGCAGGGCGCAATGTATGTGCTAGCCGCCATCAGCCTGCTGATTATTCCCGCCGCCTGCCTGCTGACCCTCCGTAATTCGACAGCCGAACCCGCTCCCGCCGCCACATCCGCGCCGGAGCAGCCCTTAAAGCAGGCCGTCGCAGCCGCGTTTAAAGACCGCAGCTACCTGCTGCTGCACCTGGGCTTTTTCACCTGCGGCTTCCATATCGCCTTTCTCGTCACCCACCTGCCCACCGAAGTCGCCCTGTGCGGCTTGCCGCCCGCCGTAGCGTCCTGGTCGCTGGCCATCATCGGCATCGCCAATGTCGGCGGCAGTTTGGCCGCAGGTTGGGCGGTCGGCCGCTTCCGCAGCAAATACATTCTGTTTTGGATGTACAGCTCGCGCGTGGCGCTGATTGCCCTTTACCTGATGCTGCCGCGCACCGATTGGACCTTCTATCTTTTTGCCGCCGGCTTGGGTCTGACCTGGCTGGCAACCGTACCGCCGACCGCCGCCATCACCGGCAAACTGTTCGGCCTACGCTATCTGGCCACCCTCTTCGGCCTGACGCTGCTCTCGCACCAAATCGGAGGCTTTCTCGGCGCCTATCTCGGCGGCCTCGCGCTCAATGCCTTCGGCGACTACGGCTGGATGTGGTACGCCGATATGGCACTGGCCGCACTGGCCGCCTTGTGCAACCTGCCGATACGCGAGCCGAAAGTAAAGGCGGAACGGACGTAAGGCGCAGCGGAATAAGCCGTCTGAAAATGC
>NZ_BCWL01000075.1 GCF_001592185.1 Bergeriella denitrificans NBRC 102155 | reverse complement strand
CAAGGCAGCGAAGCCGCAGACAGTACAAGTATCGTCATTGAACACAGAATGATACCGCGTTGCTGCATCTTGCTCAAAGAGGGGCTTGACTAAGCTGCTGAAGCAGCAATTCCGCCGACGTGTTATCTGTACTGCCCGCGATGTTGCTGCCTTGTCTCATTCTGGTTCTTTGTCTATAGATGATTTCAATCCGACATCTCCAACCTTAAAAAGCCGGTTTTCAAACGGCATGGTCGGATATCCGCATAAAAAAAGCCGTCTGAAAAACACCGCTATCGGTATTTTTCAGACGGCTTTGATGCTTTAGGGCTTCTACACTAGAGCGTGTTTAGCCCAAAGCCTTACGCGCGCCGGCGAACAGGCGGTACCAGCCGGAGTGTTCGGCCCAGTCTTTCGGTGCCCAGCTCATTTGCGCGGTGCGGAATACGCGTTCGGGGTGCGGCATCATGATGGTGACGCGGCCGTCGGCGCTGGTCACGCCCGCAATGCCTTGCGGCGAGCCGTTGGGGTTGAGCGGGTAAGTTTGGGTGACTTGGTTTTGCCCGTCGACGTATTGCAGCGCGATGTCCAAACCGGCCGGGATTCGGCCGCCGGTGCGGGTGAAGTCGGCGCGGCCTTCGCCGTGGCTGACGATGACGGGCAGGCTGCTGCCGGTCATTTCGTTGAGAATCAGCGAGGCGGATTTGGGTACGTTGACCATGCTCAGGCGGGCTTCGAACTGCTCGCTCAGGTTGCGGCGGAAATTCGGCCAGTTTTCGGTGCCGGGGATGATTTCCGCCAGATTGCTCACCATTTGGCAGCCGTTGCACACGCCCAAAGTGAGCGTGTTGGGGTTGGCGAAGAAGGCGGCGAACTGGTCGCGCAGGGCGGGATGGAACAGGATGGATTTCGCCCAGCCTTCGCCCGCACCGAGCACGTCGCCGTAGCTGAAACCGCCGCAGGCCGCCAGCATTTGGAAGGTTTCCAAGCTGACGCGGCCGCTCATCAGGTCGGACATGTGCACGTCGTAAGCGTCGAAGCCGGCGCGGGTAAAGGCGGCGGCCATTTCGATTTGGCCGTTTACGCCCTGTTCGCGCAGGATGGCGATTTTCGGTTTCGCGCCCGTGGCGATAAACGGCGCGGCGATGTCTTCGTTCACGTCGAATGTGAGGTCGGCGAAGAGTGCGCTGCGTTGGTTGTCGCCCAACAGCGTAAATTCGCTGTCGGCGCAGGCGGGGTTGTCGCGCAGTTTTTGAATGGCGTGGCTGGTTTCCTGCCAGGCTTGTTGCAGTTTCAGACGGCCTTCGTCGAAAATCACTTCGCCATCGCTGCTGATGCGCAAATTATCGGCGGAAGAAATAGAGCCGACAGCATAAACTGCATCAATTTCTGCTTGTTTGAAGGCTGCCTGAACGGCTTCTGCATCTGTTTGTCTAATTTGGATAACTGCGCCTAATTCCTCATTAAATAATGCATTCAGATTGGCTGTCGGGAGTAATTCCTCAACAATCACACTCGGGTGGTCTGCTTCCAGTTCGGCAAAAATGGTTTGTGCGTATTGGTCGATGTTTACTTCCAAGCCCACACGGCTGGCAAACGCCATTTCCGCCAGCGTGGCAAACAAACCGCCGTCGCTGCGGTCGTGATAAGCCAGCAGTTTGTCTTCGGCTATCAAGTGCTGAATCACGTCGTAAAACGCTTTCAGACGGCCTGCGTCGTCCACATCGGGGGCTTCGCCCGTTAAATTGTTGTACACCTGACCCAAAGCCGATCCGCCCATACGCGCTTTGCCGAAACCCAAGTCCACGAACAGCAACACGCTGTCGGCGACATTTTTCAGCTCGGGCGTAACGGTTTTGCGCACGTCTTGCACCGGGGCGAAGGCGGAAATAATCAGGCTCAAAGGCGATACCACGGATTTTTGCTCCGCGCCGTCCTGCCACACGGTTTTCATCGACAGCGAGTCTTTACCCACCGGAATGCTCAAATCCAAGGCTTGGCAGATTTTCGAGGTGGCTTCGACGGTGCAGTAGAGTTTTTCGTCTTCGCCCGCGTTGCCGCAGGCCGCCATCCAGTTGGCGGAGAGCTTGATGTTGCCGATGTCGCCGATGTTGGCGGCGGCGATGTTGGTAATCGCTTCGCCCACGCACATGCGGCCGGAGGCGGGCGCGTCAAACAGGGCGACGGTCGGTTTTTCGCCCATGGACATCGCTTCGCCGCGATGAGTGTTGAAGCCCATCATGGTCACGGCGCAGTCGGCCACGGGGGTTTGGTATTTGCCGACCATTTGGTCGCGGTGGGTCATGCCGCCCACGCTGCGGTCGCCGATGGTAATCAGGAAGTTTTTCGCAGACACGGCCGGCAGGCGCAATACGCGGTAGGCGGCTTCTTTCAAATCAATGCCGTCTGAAACAAAGGCTTCGGCTTGGCGGCTGACGGTGTTGTCGCTGCGGGTGGTTTTGGGCGGTTTGCCCAGCAACACGTTGAGCGGCAGGTCAACCGGATTGTTGCCGAACAAATCGTCGCGCACTTGCAGATGGCCGTCGTCGGTGGCAGTGCCGACTACGGCAAACGGGCAGCGTTCGCGCTCGCAGATGGCGCGGAAGGTGTCCAAATCTTTTTCTAAGATAGACAACACATAACGCTCTTGCGATTCGTTGCACCAGATTTGCAGCGGGGTGAGGCCGTGTTCTTCCAAAGGCACGTCGCGCAGTTTGAATTTCGCGCCGCGTCCGGCATCGTTCACCAATTCCGGGAAGGCGTTGGACAAGCCGCCCGCGCCCACGTCGTGAATCGAGATAATCGGGTTGCTATCGCCCAGCTGCCAGCAGCGGTCGATGACTTCCTGCGCGCGGCGTTCGATTTCGGGGTTGCCGCGCTGCACCGAGTTGAAATCCAAAGAAGCGTCGTTGGTGCCGGTGTCCATAGAGGAGGCCGCGCCGCCGCCCAAGCCGATGAGCATGCCCGGGCCGCCGAGCTGGATCAGCAACGCGCCTTCGGGGATTTCGTCTTTATGGGTTTGCTGCGCCTGAATGCTGCCCAAGCCGCCGGCAATCATAATCGGCTTGTGGTAGCCGCGCACTTGGCCGTCGAATTTGTCTTCAAAGGTGCGGAAATAGCCAAGCAAATTCGGGCGGCCGAATTCGTTGTTGAACGCCGCGCCGCCGATGGGGCCTTCAATCATGATGTCCAGCGGCGAAGCGATGTGGCCGGGTTTGCCGTAGGCTTGTTCCCAAGGCTGCGCCAAACCCGGAATGTTCAGGTTGGACACGGTGAAGCCGGTTAAGCCCGCTTTCGGGCGCGATCCTTTGCCGGTCGCGCCTTCGTCGCGGATTTCGCCGCCCGCGCCGGTGGCTGCGCCTGCAAACGGTGCGATGGCGGTGGGGTGGTTGTGGGTTTCCACCTTCATGATGATGTGGGTGTCTTCTTCGTGGAAGCGGTAGGCTTGGTTTTCATCGGCATGCGGGTAGAAACGCTCGACTTTCGCGCCCTCAATCACGGACGAGTTGTCTTTATAGGCCACGACCGTACCTTCGGGGTGCGCTTCGTGGGTGTCGCGAATCATGCGGAACAGGGATTTCGGCTGCTTTTCGCCGTTCAAGATAAAGTCGGCATTGAAGATTTTGTGGCGGCAGTGTTCGCTGTTGGCTTGGGCAAACATCATCAGCTCGACATCGCTCGGGTTGCGTTTCAGAGTTTGATAGTTTTCAACCAGATAGTCGATTTCGTCGGCCGACAAAGCCAAACCCAATTCGCTGTTGGCTTTGACCAACGCGTCTTTGCCTTGAGCCAATACGTCGACGGTAGAGAAAGTTTCCGATTCGATGTGGCGGAATAATTGCGCCGCCGCGCCGATGTCGGCCAACACGCTTTCGGTCATGCGGTCGTGCAGCAAGGCCGCCCATTGCTGCTGTTGCTCCGCAGTCAAACTGCCGCGAATCCATACCGCCATACCCCGTTCGATACGTTCGATTTCAGACAGGCCGCAGTTGTGCGCGATGTCGGTGGCTTTGGAAGCCCACGGTGAAATCGTGCCGATGCGCGGGGTAATCAGGAACAGATGCAGGCCGTCTGAAGCGGCAGGCACTTCAGCCACGCTTTGCGCGTCGAGCAGGGCTTGCAGTTTCTCGACAGTGGCCGCGTCCACAGCGTTTTCACTGCTGACAAAATACCAAAACTCGCTTTCCGGTTTCGCTTCGGGCAGGCCGAGGGCGGCCGCTTTTTGCAACAGTTTTTCAATACGGAAATCGGACAGGGCGGCCGCGCCGCGCAAGGGCAAAACAACAGACATGGATTTCAGCTCTCAAATGCGGTTGGGAAAAGCCGTATTATACGCCGAAACGCTGCGGAACTGTTGACAATTTGGCGGGTAGAGTTTGTGGGGAGGGCTTGGGGGAAACGGGCAACCTAGCACCACTTATCATGGTTAAGTATTTTGGTTTGATTCAAGATGGTTTTGATTCAAACTTCAAAATGGCTAAAAAAGCCGTCTGAAATATTCAGACGGCTTTTTTCAGACGGCTTGTCGGGTTTACACGGGCAGCGCGGCTCAGGCTTGCGGCTCGGGGGTGAAAAACAGTTTTTCCTGTTTCAGTGCGTTGCCGTCGGCATCGGTGAGCGCGGCCTGTGCGGCGGAGAATTTAATCACGGCCAGGCTGATGCTGCCGTGTTCGTTGAGGGCGGTATTGATAATCTGGCCGGCTTCTTCGCCGCCCGTCCGCACGGACACGCCGGCGGCTTCGAGCGAGGCGCCGCTTAATACGGCGAGGCCGCGTTTGACTTGGCCACGGTATTGGGCGCGGGCGATGATTTCCTGGCCGGGGTAGCAGCCTTTTTTGAAATGTACGCCGCCGATGATGTGCTGATTGAGCATTTGGGCGACGGCGGTTTCTTTGGTGGCGGCGGAAATCCACGGGTAGCCGCTTTGGATTTCGTGGCGGTTCCAGGCGTTTTCGGCGGCGGCATCGTGCGCGGGCAGCGCTTCGGCGGCGCCGATTTTCAGACGGCCTGAGTGCGGCAGTTGAACGGTGTACACGCCGTTTTGCTCTGTGGCGGCAAAGGCCAGATGAGGCTCTTCGGCAGGCAGGGCGGCGGTGTGTTCGTCCAGCTCGGCGGCGACGGCAAAATCGGGCAGCGGCTCGAAGACGGCTTTGGCGCGCAAAACGAACATCCGCAGGCGTTTGACAACGGCTTCCACCAAATCTTCCGCCATGGCCAGCAGCAGGTCGTCGCCGCGGTTGAGTACCAGCATATTGGCGATAACGCGGCCTTTTGGGGTGTTGTAGGTGGCGTAGCAGGCTTGGCCGGGGGCAAGGTTTTGGATGTCGTTGGACAGCTGGCCGTGCAGGAAGGCGGCACGGTCGTCGCCGCTGACGCGGACGATGCCGAAAAAGGGCAGACGGGTTTGCATGATTGTGGAATCCTGTATGAATGTTTGCAGGCCAGATGGGGACGATCGGGTGGAAATAAAGGGGGCGTTGCGTTTATCGGCGTGAGTTATATAGGTGCAGCCGGGTTATGCGGTATCAGGCGGGTGGAAAACTTCCGATATGCTTAATTATATAACGCTAGACCATGCGCCTCGGGGCAATCGGCAAAACCGGTTTGCTGCGCCGCCTCGGTGTACAAGCAGACGCAGCCAACCGGCATGGCAGGTTTATTGCGAAATCTGCACCGCAGATACTTTGATTTCGACTTTCCATTCGGGCTTGGCCAGCTTGGCTTCCACGCAGGCGCGGGCGGGTGTGCGGCCGGGTGCAGCCCAGGCATCCCACGCTTCGTTCATGGCGGCGTAATCGGCCATGTCGGTCAGAAAAATGGTGGCTTCGAGGATGTGGCGTTTGTCGGAGCCGCATTGCGCCAGCCAGTGATCGATTTGAGCCAAAACGTTTTCGGTTTGGGCTTTGGCGTCTGCTTCGGGATTTTCGGGCACCATGCCGGAAAGGAATACGAAGCCGTTGGCGACAGTTGCTTCGGAGAGGCGTTCGTTTTGGCCGAGGTATTGTATGCTCATGCGTGGCTCCTGGTTCTGAAATGGTCGGGCGGTTATGGTAACATATTGCCTGATGCTTTTTCTCTCTTTTTTCAGACGGCTTTGTTATGAGTAAAACCGATTATCCCGTCACCGCCGCCGTGCGTGCGATGCGCGCTGCGTCCGTTGCGTTCGAGCCTTTTGTGTATGTGTATGAAGAACACGGCGGCACGGCGCAGTTTGCGTCGCTGTTCGGCGTGGACGAGCACGCTGTGATTAAAACCATCGTGTTGCAGAACGAGCAGAAAAAAGGGCTGATTGTGCTGATGCACGGCGACAAGCAGATTTCCACACGCAATCTGGCGCGTGCGCTGGGCATGAAGCACATTGAGCCGGCCGACCCGAAGCAGGCCAATAAATGGACGGGCTATCTGGTGGGCGGCACCACGCCGTTTGGCAGCAAAACCGCGCTGCCGGTGTATGTGGAAGCATCGATTTGGGATTTGGACAAAATTTATCTCAACGGCGGCAAGCGCGGGTTTATCGTCGGCATGGCCGCTGCGGATTTGCGGCATTTAAACCCGCAGGATGTGCATGTGGCGGTGGATTGAGTGCGGCAAGTATATCGTGCAGATGGAACAGGTTAGGATATGGACAACAATATTATCGAACACAACGCGCCGCAAAAAGACAACCGGCGCACTTATATGATGGTGATTTACGGCTTATACGCGCTCTCGGCGGTGACGGTGGTGTCGTCGCTGGTGGGCGTGATTGCCGCTTATGCTGTGCGCGGCTCGATGCGCGGCACGCCGTATGAAAACCACATCCGCTATCTAATCCGCACGTTTTGGATCAGCGCGGCGGGCTATTTTCTCGGCGGCCTGACCATGGCGCTGGGCGTGGGCTTGCTGCTGCTGTTTGTTGTCAGCGTGTGGTTTATTTATCGCGTGGTGGCGGGTTTTGTGAAGTTTTACGACGGCAAAACCGTTGTGCCCGACGGCTGGCTGTAAACCGCTGCCTTTTCGCTGCGGAAACGCCCGATTTTCAGACGGCCGGACCATGTTCCGGCCGTCTGAAAATATGCAGGTTGGCCGTATTGTGCCGCCGAAACCGCTATGGCAGGCGGCAGCGCGTGCGGCAAGGTGCGCTTGTTTCCATTATTTTGATTTTATTCAGCGATAGTCGGCGAAATTCAATTCTGCTACAAGTACAAGGCGGGCCAACGCCGTAGCAGGATTTAAGTTCGACGACTATCCCTTTTAAAGGAACACAAATGCTTTATCTTTTGGCCAGCATTGCCTGCAGCGTGGCAGTATCGGTATTGCTGAAAATCGCACGCAGGCAGCAGATTCCCGTCGAGCAGGCGGTGGCGGTCAACTATATCGTAGCAGTGGTGTTGACGATGCTGGTGTTGAAGCCCGATTTGAGCAATCCGGCGCAGTTTCTGCCGACTTGGTGGCTGTTTGCCGCCTTGGGTGTGCTGCTGCCGACCGTGTTCGTCATCATGGGGCGGGCGGTAGAAGCCGCGGGCATCGTGAAGTCGGACGCGGCGCAGCGTTTGTCGCTGTTTTTGCCCGTAGCCGCATCGTTTATCGTATTCGGCGAAACCCTGCAGGAAGGGCGGCTTATCGGCCTGGCACTGGCCTTTACTGCCTTGTTCTGCCTGCTGTGGAAAGCAGACAGCGGTAAAAAATCCGCCGCCGCGCCGCAGCAAATCGGCCTGCTGCTGGGCGTATGGGCGGGCTACGGCATCATCGATATCCTGTTCAAACAGCTCGCACAAAGCGGTACGGCCTTTGCCGGCAATCTGCTGGTGGCCTTCTGCCTGGCGGGGATTTTAATGTTTGCCTATCTGTCGGCCAAAGGCTGCCGTTGGAGCAAAGAAGGCATTATCGGCGGCGTCTTGCTCGGCGCCTTGAACTTTTTAAACATCGTCACCTACATCAGCGCGCACCAAGCCATGCAGGACAACCCCACGCTGGTGTTTGCCGGCATGAATATCGGCGTTATCTGCGCGGGCACGCTGGTCGGCGCCTGGGCATTTAAAGAAAAAATCAGCGGCCTTAATGCCGCAGCCATCTGCATCGCCTTGGCCGCCGTCGCCTGCCTGTTTTATTGGGACACGCTGCGCGGTTTATTGGCCTGATTAGCCGACAAACATCAAAAAGCCGTCTGAAAAACGCATTTTTCAGACGGCTTTTTGACACACATCGGCGGCAATCCGCCGATTTCCGACAGCATCGCGCGAAATCCGCTATAATAACGCCCATTTTACAGAATAAATGAAGGAAGCAGTATGAACCGTAGCTATCCCCATCCGATTATTGCCCGCGAGGGCTGGCCGATTATCGGCGGCGGCGTGATTGTCAGCCTGCTGGTTGCCGCCTGCGCCGGCTGGTGGTCGCTGCCGTTTTGGGTGTTTACCGTATTCGCGCTGCAGTTTTTCCGCGACCCCGATCGCCCCGTGCCGCAGGATGCCGATGCCGTATTAAGCCCGGTGGACGGCCGCGTGGTCGTGGTTGAGCGCGCCGAAGACCCCTACCGCAAAGTCGAAGCCCTGAAAATCAGTATCTTTATGAACGTATTCAACGTCCACTCGCAAAAATCGCCCGTGGACGGCAAAGTCACTGCAGTCGAATACAATAAAGGCAAATTCTTAAACGCCGATTTAGATAAAGCCAGCACCGAAAACGAACGCAACGCCGTCTTAGCCACCACCGCATCCGGCCGTGAAATCACCTTCGTACAAGTCGCCGGCCTCGTCGCCCGCCGCATCCTGTGCTACACCCGCGCCGGCGCCGAGCTGAAACGCGGCGAGCGCTACGGCTTCATCCGCTTCGGCTCGCGCGTGGACGTCTATCTGCCGACAGACGCCCGTGCCGAAGTTGCCATCGGCGACAAAGTCACCGGCGTACAAACCATACTGGCACGCCTGCAGCCCGAAGCACCGCAAACCGGCGAATCTGACCAATCCGCCGCCCGCGCAGAAACAGCCGCAGCCCCCGATACCGAACAGCAACTGATCGAAGCCGCCGCCGCCAAAGTGCGCGAAGCAGAGAAAAATATCGCCGGATAAGCTGTGTAACAAAGCCGGGTAATCTAAAAAAGGCCGTCTGAAAATGTTTGTTTTCAGACGGCTTTTTTGTTCGCAAGAAATAAGGCAGTGTGATGTGCGGCCTTTCTGTTTGAATTGTGGAGATGGGATTAATGATTTGGATGATACCTGATTATC
>NZ_BCWL01000074.1 GCF_001592185.1 Bergeriella denitrificans NBRC 102155 | reverse complement strand
ATAGGCGAAGAGTAATTTTTATTACGGCGCTGGCTCGCCACCTTGTAGAGTTAAAAAGCCGTCTGAAAAACGGGCATCTCTGCTGTTTTTCAGACGGCTTTTTTGTCGTGTTTTGCCGACGCTGCCATACCCGGCGGCGGTGTTTGCCGGGCAGGTGTTTAATTTTACGGGCGGTAGGGGTTTTCCAAGCCTTCAATCAGTTTTTGCAAGTAGGCGCGCAGTTGTGCTTCGCCGCAGCCCATCAGCAGGGCGTCTTCAAAGGCGTCTTGCGCGGTTTGGTAGAGCTCGGTCATGTTTTCGGTCATGACTTTGACTTTTTCGGTGCAGGAGACGATTTGGCCGTCGTCGCCGTACCACTTGGGCATTTCGGGCATGCTCATGGGTGCTCCTTAATTGATGAAACGGGCGGTGTCGTGTTTTTTCACCCGCCGTCCGAAGGCGTATTTCGAGCCCCAGTATTTGTTGCTCAGGCTGGTGATTTCGATGCTTTTGCCGGTGCGCGGGGCGTGGATGAAGCGGTTGTTGCCGATATAGAGGCCGACGTGGGAGATGCGGCCGCCGCCCATGGTGCGGAAAAACACCATGTCGCCGGCCTGTAGCTCGCCGCGGTTGACGTGCGTGCCCATTTTGGCCTGTTCGGCGGAGGTGCGGGGCAGGTTTAAGCCCATGCTGCGGCGGAAGATGTGCTGCATAAAGCCGCTGCAGTCGAAGCCGGTGCGTGCGGACGTGCCGCCGTAGCGGTAGGCGACGCCGAGCAGGCCCATGGCGCTGCGGATGAGTTCGTCGGCGCTGCCGGAGGCGGTGGACGCGGCTGCGGCGGGTTGGGCGGCGGGGATGATTTGGGCCAGGGGTTTCTTGGCGGGGGCGGGGCTGCCTGTGCCGCTGTTTTCAAACTGTCTTAAAATCTGCTGGCGGTCGCTTTGCCGGTTCAGCAGGTTTTCGATTTCGTCGGCACGGGTCTGGCCGCCGGCAGACAGCAGCAGGCAGAGTGCCGAAAATGCGGCCGCTAATCGGGTGGATAGGGTCATAAGGTGTTCCGTTCGGACGGCTGCGGTGCGGCCGTCTGTAGTGGTGCGGGTGGGCTGGTTAATCAGCGATTGTATATAAAAACAGGCGGGTTTGGCAAAAGCCTGCGGCGGCGCGGTGCGGAAGCCTTGTTTTCAAACGCTTTTTGCGTCCGGCTGCGGCGGCGTGCCGTCTGAAAAAAGCCGTCTGAAAAGTGCCGGTGGGGGCGTTTTCAGACGGCAGGTGTGCGCCGGTGCTCAGTCGATGGCGTAGCTGCGCAGGTATTGGATGCGCTCGCGGGTCATGCGGGTGTCGCATTGAAGCTGCAGGTATTCGGCGTGCGCGGGGTTGTCGGCTTGGGCGGATGCGCGCAGGCAGTCTTGCTGTTTTTTCTGCAGCCAGCCGCGCTGCTCGTCGAGTATGCTTTGCTGTACACCGCGCTCCAAGCGGCTCCAAATGCGGGTGATGTCGGCTTCGGCGCGCTGGTTTTGGATGCGTGCGCTGTCGAGCTCGCTCTGGGCTAGGGCGGGCGGCTCGGCTTGGCCGCTGCTGCCGGGCTGCAGGATTTCGGCTTCTGTACCGGGTACGCCGTCGTCTTCGGCTGCGGGCACGCCTTCGCTGTGGGCGGCGGCGTTGTTTTCTAAGATGTCTTCGGGGGCGGGCTGTGCTTCGGGCGGCTCGGGGTAGGTTTCGGCGGAGAGCAGTTTGACGGCTTCTTCTTTGCTGACGGCGCGTCCGTCGATGACGACCATGCTTTTCACGCCGTAGGGCAGCAGGGCGGCCGACAGGATTTGGGCGGTATGCGCGGGGGTGTTGTCTTTAAAGGTGATGCTGCCGTCGGCTTGGGGCAGGTAGCGCAGGGTGGTGCGGAAGGTGTTGCCTTCGTGCGCCAGGTTGCTGCCCATGATTTTGCCGGCCACCAGCTCGCGGATGGCGGTTTGGCCGTAAATCAGCGGGCTGCCGCTTTCGGCTGCCGTCCAGATGTCGTTGGGGATTTGGATGCTTAAATCGGCACGGCACAGGGCTTCGTTGCCTTCGCGGGTTTCCTGCGCGTTGTCGAGACGCACGGCCAGCTGGGTGGCGGCGGCGATGACTTTGTCGGCATCGATGAATTGGCGGTTGTCGCTGCGGGCAAAGGCTTTGGCTTCGCGGGTCAGGGTGTCGATGATGCTGTTGCGGACGCTTTGCGCGGCGAGGGGGATATCGCAGGCCAGCGGCGCTTGCGCGGGTTTGGCGGCTTCGTCGCCGCAGGCGGCCAGCAGCGCGAGCGACAGGGCGGCGGCGGAAAGTTTTTTGTACACGGTATGCTCCTTTCGGCTACATATTTCGTCATTTTAAATCAGAATGATGGGGTACGGCTGCTTGGTTTCATTCTGTATGGTTTACGGCGGCTGAGTGCATGGTGCGAATATAACAAAAAGCACCGGCAACAGGTAAGGCGTTGCCGGTGCTTTTACAAGGGTTTTTAAACTGCCGTTCGGATTATTTGAGGAAGTTTACAAAACCCGACAGAATCATCGCGTTCACAAAGTCGATGAAGAATGCGCCCACCATTGGCACAATCAGGAAGGCTTTGTGCGAAGAGCCGAAGGTGTTGGTGATGGACTGCATATTGGCAACCGCAGTCGGCGTTGCGCCCAAGCCGAAGCCGCAGTGGCCGGCGGACAATACGGCGGCGTCGTAGTCGCGACCCATCACAACGTAGGTTACGAAAGTCGCATACAGCATCATCACGATGGTTTGTACGGCCAGAATGATGGTTACCGGGCCGGCCAGGCCGGTCAGCTCCCACAGTTTCAGGTTCAGCAGCGCCATGGCCAGGAACAGCGACAGCGAAGCATTGCCGAATACGTCGATGGCGCGGTCGAACATGTTCATTTTGAACACCAAAGTCAAAATGTTGCGCAGAATCACGCCGCCGAACAGACACCATACGAATTTAGGCAGATTGAGCCAAGAAGGGAAGTATTCGGCATCGACCACGTCCATAATTTGGCCGAACGCGATACTGGCGGCAAACATGGCCAGCGTTTCGATGGCGGAATCGGCGGTAATCAGACGGGTGCGGCCGGCGTTTTCGAATACGTCGTTGGTGTTGCTGTCGGAAACTTCGTTATCCGCATTGGTTTGCGCAACGGGCTTGCGGCCTTGACGGTTAATCAGGCGGCGGGCAACCGGGCCGCCGATCAAACCGCCGAATACCAGGCCGAAAGTCGCCGCAGCCATACCCAGGCCGGTGGCGCCGACCACGCCGTATTCTTTCTCAAAAATCGGACCCCATGCACCGGCCGTACCGTGGCCGCCGGTCAGGGTAATCGAGCCGGTAATCAGACCCAGCAGCGGATCCAAGCCCAAAGCGCCGGCCAGGCCTACGCCGACCGCGTTTTGAATCAGAATGAACACGCTCACGACAACGACGAACAATACCAGCGGGAAGCCGCCCGCGCGCAGGCGCGAGAAGTCGGCGCTCAAACCGATGGAGGTGAAGAAAATCAGCATGAAGGCATCTTGCAGCGGTTTTTCAAACTTGAAGCTCACGCCGTACATCTGATGCAGTGCGAACAGAATAATCGCGGCAATCAGGCCGCCTGCTACCGGCTCGGGGATATTGAAGTCGCGCAGGAAGCGGACTTTGCTGACCAGCCATTTGCCCAGCAGCAATACCAAAGTGGCGGCAATCAGGGTGTAATAACCGTTAAATTCCCATTCCATAATAAGTCTCTCTAAAAAATGTTTTTCTAACCATATCCTGCGGCGGCACAGCGGTTTGGCAACCGGACTGCGTATGCTTTCAGAATACACGCCGCCAGAATAATCCGCCGCATATTAGGGGAATAGTTAAGGTTTGTCAAAGAAATGTAGTAGTATGAAGCGTAAATTTACACTTGCCCCGCCGCCGCGCAGCCGTCTGAAAACCCGTTTTCAGGCGGCCTTGACGCAGCAAAGCGGCAGGCGGGCTTGAGTTTCCGCCAAGCGCCCATATATCCCGAGCAATATCCATCTTCTTACCTTCCGAATACCGACTATGAGCAATAAAGACTTTTACGAAACGCTCGGCGTAGCCAAAAGCGCGAGCGACGACGACATCAAAAAGGCCTACCGCAAGCTGGCCATGAAATACCACCCCGACCGCAACCCCGACAATAAAGAAGCGGAAGAAAAGTTTAAAGAAGTCCAAAAAGCCTACGACACCCTGTCGGATAAAGAAAAACGCGCCGCATACGACCAATTCGGCCACGCCGCTTTCGAGCAGGGCATGGGCGGCGGCGCAGGCGGCTTCGGCGGATTTGGCGGCGGCTTCGGCGGCGCGCAGGGCTTCGACTTCGGCGACATTTTCAGCCAGATGTTCGGCGGCGGCGCAGGCGGCGGCCGACAGCCCAATTACCAGGGCGCAGACTTGCAGGTCGGCGTAGAAATCACGCTGGAAGAAGCCGCCAAAGGCATCAAAAAGCGCATCAACATCCCGACTTACGAAGATTGCGACGTGTGCCACGGCAGCGGCGCCAAACCCGGCACCTCGGCCAGCACCTGCTCGACCTGCCACGGCACAGGTACGGTACACATCCGCCAGGCGATTTTCCAAATGCAGCAAACCTGTCCGACCTGCCACGGCTCGGGCAAAGAAATCAAAGATCCCTGCATCAAATGCCGAGGCGAAGGACGCACCAAAACCAGCAAAACCGTTGAAGTCAACATCCCTGCCGGCATCGACGACGGCCAGCGCATCCGCCTGAGCGGCGAGGGCGAACCCGGCCAGCACGGCGCACCCGCAGGCGATTTATATGTCAACGTGCGCGTCAAAGAGCACAAAGTGTTCGAGCGCAACGGCCTGGATTTACATTGCGAGCTGCCCATCAGCTTCGCCGTAGCCGCGCTGGGCGGCGACGTGGAAGTACCGACGCTGGACGGCCGCGTGAAGCTGAATATCCCGAAAGAAACCCAAACCGGCCGCCGTATGCGCGTCAAAGGCAAAGGCATCAAATCACTGCGCTCCAGCGCCGTGGGCGACTTATACTGCCACGTCGTGGTCGAAACCCCGGTCAATCTGACCGACCGCCAAAAAGAGCTGCTGGAAGAATTTGAAAAAATCTCCACCGGTCTCGACCGCAGCCAAACCCCGCGCAAGCAATCGTTTTTGGACAAACTGAAAGACTTGTTTGACTAAACCACAGGCTTGCCAAGCCAAAAGCCGTCTGAAAAAGCAGATTTTTCAGACGGCTTTTTGGTCAGGCCGAGCATTTTTACATACAGGCGGGCGGGCGTAGGCGGCTTAGATGTCCACAAAACCCGTTTGTTCAAAAAATGCTTGACAGCATTTCAAACGGCCTGTATAGTTACATTCTCTGACGCGGGATGGAGCAGCATGGTAGCTCGTCGGGCTCATAACCCGAAGGTCGTAGGTTCGAATCCTGCTCCCGCAACCAAATTTGAAAAAGCCGCTGGAAACAGCGGCTTTTTTATTTTATGTTGTAATACGTTATCTTGGCGCATTTAAATGAGCGATGCTGTTTTGCGCGTGATTAGAACAAAAAGGCCGTCTGAAAATCTGATTTTCAGACGGCCTTTTTGTATGTGTTGGCGGTCAAGTGCTTCAAAAATGAAGTCCGTAGGGCGGTGATGATGAAGTTGAAGCAGGCTGTTTTATTTTATTCTGTAAATCAGCGGCGGGGTGGCAACCCCGCCCTACGGCAGATGACCGGTGTATCTCAGATGATTGGATTTTTCAAGTCAACCATACCCGTGCGATGCTGCTGTGCGGCCGTCTGAAAAACGGCTTTTTATCCAATCTGCCACTTTGTTCAAACAGATTATCAGCCTGCTGCCGATAATCATCTGCGGCTGCCCGGCTGCGCTCAGCGGTCGCGGCGGATGCGGACGAAGGTGGCGAAGCGCGGTGTGCCTTTTTGTGTGAAACCCCGATAGCGGTAGGTTACGGTGGCACCGATCGGGGGCGGGTTGTCGCGGTCGGCATCTTTGAAGCCGCTGCCGATGCGGAATTCGCCGTGGGCGTTGCGGCAGCCGATGGCGCCGAGGCGGCCGCTGTGGCGGCCTTTGCCGGGATAGTGGCGGGTAACGGTACATTCGGCGTCTTGCGCGCTTTTGAGTTTCAGCAGGCTGTCGCTGCGGCCGCCTCGGTAGGGGGCTTCGGGGTCGCGCAGCATTACGCCTTCGCCGCCGCGTGCTTCGATTTCTTTGAGAAAGGCGCGGGCGTGGTCGGTGTTTTTAACGGGGGTTTGGGCGATGAGGGTGATGGGTGCGTCGGGGTGTTGCGCGAGCCAGCTTTGTAAAACGGCCAGGCGGCGGTAGAGATTGCCTTCGGCGCGGGGGACGTCGAATACATGCAGGCGGATGCCCTGCCAACTGCGCCCGGCGCTGCGGACGGTGGCGGAAATCTGTTCAAACTGCCCGCGCGTGCTGTACAGCTCGCCGTCCAGCGGATAGGGCGGGAAGCGGTCGGTAAAGCCGGGCGGCGGGGTAAAGGCGTAGCCTTGGCGGCTGATGAGTGTGCGGCCGTTCCAATAGGCGCGTACGCCGTCGAGCTTTTCGCTCATGGCCCAGCCGCTGATGTTTTGGCCTCGGTATTCTTTGGCCAGCAGCAAATCGGCGCCTGCGGCGGGCAGGGTGATGAAACAGGCGGCCAAAAGCGGTATGATGCGTTTCATCTTTAATCTCCGTTTCTCCGTGTGCGGATGTTTTTATTGGATAAGGCCGTTTCGTGTAAAACGGCCGGATAGTCGGATAAAAGAAGAATGAGACCAGGTGCGGTCATGCCGTGTGATTCTTCTTTTTAAATGACTATAACATCAGACGGCTTTGATGTGGGCGGTATGCCGTCTGAAAAACGTTTAGGAAAGATATTATGGCTCTGCAATTTGAAATCATGGCGGTCACGCCGTTCCGACAAAACTGTACGCTGCTGTGGGACGATGGAAGCGGCGAGGCGGTGCTGACCGATGTCGGCGGCGATGTGCCGCATCTGCTGGCGCAGGTGAAGGCGAAAGGCTTGCAGGTCAAGGCGGTTTGGCTGACCCACGGCCATCTCGACCATGCGGGCGGGGTGGTGGAATTTGTGTCGCATTGCGATGTGCCGGTGCTCGGGCCGCACTGCGAAGATGAGTTTTTGCTGCAGTCGCTGCCGGAGGTGACGGCGCAATACGGTTTTCCCGTATCGCCTGCGTTTGAGCCGACGCGCTGGCTGGAAGAGGGGGAAACGTTGAGCGTGGGCAATTATGCGTTTCAAGTGCTGCATATTCCCGGCCATACGCCCGGGCATGTGGTGTTTTACTGCGCGCAGGCGGAATTGCTGATTGCGGGCGATGTGCTGTTTTACGAAACCATCGGGCGCACGGATTTTCCGCGCGGCAATCATGAGGATTTAATCGGCAACATCCGCAGCAAATTGCTGGTGCTGCCGCCGCAAACGCGCGTGATTGCCGGACACGGGCGCATGACGACCATCGGTCATGAGCGGCAGTTTAATCCGTTTTTGCAGTTTTAAGGTAATGGGCAGAAAAAGCCGTCTGAAAATGAGTATAGTCGAAGAGTAATTTCTGCTGCGGCGTTGGCTGCCTTGCCCCATTCTGTGTTATTCGACTATAAAACCATCGGGCGGTATGGCTGCCCGCCCGATGGTTTCACGGCTGCATTACAGTGACCACGGATATTGGGCAATCACGCGCACTTCGTCGATGTTGCCGTAGCGGTAGGTGCCGGAGGTACGCATGGTGGTATGGCGCACGCGCAGGTTCAGGCCTTTGGCTTTACCGCTTTGCACGGTGTATTTGGCTTCGATATTGCGTTCCCAGTGTTTGTCGTCGGGCTGGTAGGTGTAGTTGCCGCGCAGGTTACGGTAATAGCTGTTGCTCTTGCTGTTGTCCATATCGTAGCCTTTGATGTAGCGGCCCATCAGCTCGAGGCCGGGCACGCCGAGTTTTTTGAAGTCCAAATCGTAGCGTACCTGCCAGGATTTCTCATTGGCTTCGGAGAATTGCGTGACCCAGCCGGCATTGGGGTAGCGGGCGAGGCTGCCGATGGTGCGCGTGGCGGCATAGTCGAGCGGGTCGTCGCCGAATACGCGCTGTACACCTAAGGTCAGGGCGTGGATGTCGTTGCCGTAGGTGGCGGTCAGCGCGCCCAGTTTGGCGTTGATTTTGCCTGCTTTTTTCGCACCGCTGTCATGGTTGTAATAGCCGGTGGCGTTGACATTGATGTATTGGCTGCCGCCGAGCTGCCAGCGGTGGTTGGCCTGCGCGTGGTATTGGTTGAAGTAGTCTTTCAGCTCGCCCGCGTACACTTGCGCCCAGGTGTGCGGCTGCCAGGTATAGCGGCCGCCGAGATAGCTGATGCGCTTGACTTGGGCGCCGCCGTCCTGGTCGGTGCTGAAGCGGTCGTCATGGTTGGTGGATTCTTGGGCGCGCACATGGGTAAACACGCCGGCCTGCAGGTTGAGTTTGTCGAAGTCTTTGCTTTCCAGCGAAACGCCGGTGGCGGTAACGGGCAGCAGGCGGACGTCGGCGGTATGCAGAATCGGGTTGGCGGGGGTGAGCGAGTTACCCGCTTTGATGACGGTTTCGCCGATTTTGGCTTTCACCGCGCCGCCCACGCTGCCCCATACGCGCTCGGGCTGTCCGCCCGCGCCGTTGGTGTAGGGAATCAGGCCGGTGCCGGTGCGCGCGCCGGAGCTGTCGAGACGCAGGCCGACCAAGCCTTTGGCTTCCGCGCCGAAGCCGATTTTGCCGGGCGTGAAGCCGGATTGGAGATCGACAATCACGCCGTGCGCCCATTCGTTGCGCTCGCCGTTGCGTTCGGACAGGGGTTTGCCCCAGTTGGTGCCGAACGGATTGGCGCCGCCGTCGCGGAAATCGCGGTTGAAATAGAAGTTGCGGTTGGTGACGGTGAGCTTGCCGTCTTGGAAAAACGGCGTGTCGGGCAGGTATTCGTAGCGGGTGTCGGCGGCAGCGCTGATCGGCAGGGCGGCCAGCAGGGCGGACGCGGCCAGAGTATGGGCGGGATGCGGCATGGTGTTCTCCTCGATTATTTGTAGGGTGTGTTTTTCAAATTACACTATATTCAAGGCGATGCCGTTTGACAACCGAAAAATTTTCAAATTTGAATGAATGGAATTAATCTTTGCCGGCGCGGCGCGGTATTTTGGGGAACAGGCCGTCTGAAAGATATGATGATTAAGGGATTAAGGAGCGGACTTGCGTAGCTAATGACAGTACAGCAGGTTGTCAGACGGGCATCCCTGCCCGTTGCTTTGCTAG
>NZ_BCWL01000073.1 GCF_001592185.1 Bergeriella denitrificans NBRC 102155 | reverse complement strand
TCTCATTCTGATTTTCTTCGACTATAATTCGCTGAAAATCTTGTTTTTCCCCGCAAAAATAGTAATAATAGCCGGATTGTTTACAATCACAACCCTCAATCAAGAAAGCACGAAACCATGGCGTTAATCGTACAAAAATACGGCGGCACTTCGGTAGGCTCCGCCGAGCGCATCAAAAACGTAGCCAATCGTGTCGCCAAAGCCCGCGCCGAAGGCCATGACGTTGTCGTGGTCGTTTCCGCCATGAGCGGCGAAACCAACCGTTTGGTGGCCCTGGCACACGAAATGCAGGAAATCCCCGATCCGCGCGAGCTGGATGTGGTGCTGGCCACTGGCGAGCAAGTCACCATCGGCCTGCTGGCCATGGCACTGAAAAACATCGGCGTGGATGCCAAAAGCTACACCGGCTGGCAAGTAGCCGTGAAAACCGATACCGCCCACACCAAAGCCCGCATCGAAGAAATCGACAGCGATAAAATGCTGGCCGACCTGAAAGCCGGCCGCGTGGTGATTGTGGCCGGTTTCCAAGGCATCAGCAGCGAGGGCGACATCGCCACCCTCGGCCGCGGCGGCTCCGATACGTCTGCCGTTGCCCTGGCCGCCGCGCTCAAAGCCGACGAGTGCCAAATCTATACCGACGTGGACGGTGTGTACACCACCGACCCGCGCGTCGTACCCGAAGCCCGCCGCCTCGACACCATCACATTTGAAGAAATGCTGGAGCTGGCGAGCCTGGGCTCTAAAGTATTGCAAATCCGCTCCGTAGAATTTGCCGGAAAATACAAAGTACGCCTGCGCGTATTGAGCAGCCTGCAAGAGGGCGGCAACGGCACCTTAATTACCTTTGAAGAGGACGATAACATGGAAAGAGCTGCCGTAACTGGTATCGCGTTCGACAAAAACCAAGCCCGCATCAACGTACGCGGCGTACCCGACAAACCCGGCGTGGCCTATCAGATTTTAGGCGCGGTGGCCGATGCCAACATCGAAGTCGATATGATTATCCAAAACATCGGCAACGAAGGCACCACCGACTTCTCCTTTACCGTACCGCGCGGCGACTACAAGCAAACCCTCACCCTGCTGAGCAACCTCAAAGACAGCATCGGCGCCACCGAAGTCAACGGCGACGACACCGTCTGCAAAGTCTCCGCCGTGGGCATGGGCATGCGCTCGCACGTCGGCGTTGCGTCCAAAATCTTCCGCACCCTGGCCGAAGAAGGCATCAATATCCAGATGATTTCCACTTCCGAAATCAAAGTATCCGTATTGATTGACGAAAAACACATGGAACTGGCCACCCGCGTGCTGCACAAAGCATTCGATTTGGGTTAATTGATTGCCCGATTAATCAAAAAAGCCGTCTGAAAAATCCGTGCAAACGCGCGGATTTTGTGGCATAATCCCCAATCTTGCCGCCCGCCTACCAGCAGCGGCAGGATTCAGGAGTTTGCACAGGTTACGGCTTGGCAAACTTGTCCGGGCAGAAGCCCTTTTTATTTTCGGAGTTTTCCATCATGGCATTGACCGTAGAACAAAAAGCACAAATCGTTAAAGATTTCCAACGCAAAGAAGGCGATACCGGCTCTTCTGAAGTACAAGTCGCACTGCTGACTTTCCGCATCAACGACCTGACCCCGCACTTCAAAGCCAACGCCAAAGACCATCACAGCCGTCGCGGCCTGTTGAAAATGGTGAGCCAACGCCGCCGTTTGCTGTCTTACCTGCGCCGTACCCAACCGGATACTTACCGCAGCCTGATTACCCGTCTGGGCCTGCGTAAATAATCGATGCTTTTCCGACACCGCTTGCTTGTTCGAGCGGTGTTTTTTCATCTGCACCGCCGCCGTTTTCAGACGGCCTTCCCGCAAAGGAATACCATGAATATTTACGACTTCACCATGAAAGACGCGCAGGGCAACGACACCGCCCTCTCCGATTACCGCGGCAAAGTGCTGCTGATTGTCAACACCGCCACCCGCTGCGGCCTCACGCCCCAATACGAAGAGCTGCAGGAGCTTTACGGCCGCTACGCCGCGCAAGGCTTGGAAATTTTGGATTTCCCCTGCAACCAGTTCCGCGAGCAGGCGCCCGAAAGCAGCAGCGAAATCGCCCAAGTCTGCCAAATGAAATTCGGCACGCAATTCAAAATCTTCGACAAAATCGACGTCAACGGCCCGAACACCGCGCCGCTTTATGCCTATCTGAAAGCGCAAAAGCCCGAAGACAAAGGCAATCTGTCGTTTAAAGACCTGCTCATCAAGCTCGCTTCCCTCGGCGAAAAACGCGAAGGCAGCGACATCAAATGGAATTTCACCAAATTCCTGGTCAACCGCAACGGCGAAGTGGTCGAACGCTTCGCCCCCAGCGTGAAGCCGTCTGAAATCGAAGACGACATCCAAATTTTGCTGTAACGCGCTTGCGGCAGACAAAAAGCCGTCTGAAAACCTCAGTTTTCAGACGGCTT
This sequence comes from Bergeriella denitrificans NBRC 102155, assembly GCF_001592185.1. Lineage (GTDB taxonomy): Bacteria > Pseudomonadota > Gammaproteobacteria > Burkholderiales > Neisseriaceae > Neisseria > Neisseria denitrificans. The sequence continues at coordinate 6,867 of NZ_BCWL01000073.1, read as the reverse complement.
TTTCATGGCAAAATGATCCAAATCAGGCGGCAAAACACGCCCACCGCTTCAATCATCCTCATCCGTCATCCCCGGGCGCGGCGGTGCGCCGGCCGGGCGTTTGTAGCGGTTGTACATAAACAGATATTGCTGCGGGAAGCGGCGTATCCAATGCTCGACATTCCGGTTCATCACCCGCGCGTCGTGTTCCTTATCACCGCTCAACCCGCCCTGCAGCGGCTCGATATGCAGCGCAAAACCCTTGCCGTCGGGCAAACGTTCGCCGACAAAAAACAACGCTTTCACGCCTTTCACTTGCGCGAGCTTGCTCGCCAGCGTCATGGTATAGGCCGGTTTGCCGAAAAAATCCGCCCACACGCCGTCGCCGCCCTCTTCCGGCGCAGGCACATGGTCGGGCAGCACAATCGTCGCCTCGCCCGCACGCAAGGCCTTCATTACCTGCTTCACGCCCTGCATATTGGTCGGCGCGGTTTTGCCCTTGCCGCGCACGCGCCCCATCTGCATCACGGTATCAAATGCCTTGATTTTAGGCGGCTTGTACATCGCGGTCAGCGGAAACGGCAGCTGCTGGCTGATATAGCGTCCGGCCAAATCATAGCTGCCGATATGCGGCGTAATCAGCAGCAGCCCTTCCCCGCCATCCAAAGCCGTCTGAATATGCTGCCAGCCGTGGATTTCGGTAAACAGCGTTTCAATCGCTTCAGGCCGTCTGAAAAAGGCGACAGGCAGCTCCAACGCGCCTTTGGCGGTTTCTTGAAACACGGTTTTAACGCTTTGTTCATCAGGGTTCAAGCCCGCCTGCGCCATGTTTTCAAACACGCGCGCGCGGTCTTTGCGCTGGGTGTGGTAAGCCGCCCAACCCAAAAAACCGGCCAGCCGGTGCAAAAGCGGCAGCGGCAGCGCGGCGAAGAATTTGAAAAGAAGGGTAATCAGGGTTTGCATGGGTGTCGATTTAGGTCAGTCGTATGCTTGGGATTATAAAGTATAATAGCACCAGGCGTTTCCATTACTTAACCGAACCCAGGCAAATGAAATGCTCATTCCATTATTATTTATGATTTTTCAGCCGCCTATCGGCCTGATTGGCTTAATGGCCGCAACCGGCTCATCCTTTTGGCCGGATGCCGACACATGGCGGCTGACGTGGCTGCTGGGCGGCGCACCCGCGCTGTTGTGCGGCGTGCTGGTTCGGGCGGCCAAATTAACGCGCGGCCGCAAAGGCAGTATAATTACCGCATTGATTGGTGCGTTCTGCGGTTTGATACTCGGGGTTGTGATGTCGGTTGCCACCCGGGGCATCGATTTGCTCGGCCTATTCAGCGGTTGCGGCGCATTTTCCGCGCTCGTTTTGTCGGTGTTTCTGCCGTCTGAAAAACGGAAAGATGCTTGATGAAAGCACGCAACTTTGCTACAATCCGCCCTGCATTAAGAGTTGGGAATTCCATGCCAACCTGCTTTTCACGGTGAAAGGTAAGGTGGACGGTCGCAAGACCGATGTGGCTCGCCAGAGCAATCCAAACCCGCTTAATGCGGGATTTTTTTTGTCTGTACGAAACGGCACAAAAATGAATTCCCGGCCTGAGACCGTTGCAACAAAACTTAAACACTCAGCATCGTCATTCCCGCGCAGGCGGGAATCTACGGGTAAAGTGTGGTAATTTATTTTTAAACAATGCGTTACTGACTTTCCAAAGTGGATCCCCGCCTGCGCGGGAATGACAGCGGAGAAGTTTCAGACGGCATTTTATATTTTCAATGGTCTCAGTCTGTTTGAATAATACGGCATATTCAAACAATGCGGCGCAGCAACTTCTGCCGCCTGGTTATCAAAATACCAGGCCGTCTGCACAATACACGGCCTGCTTCTCAAGAAAGAACAAACAATGAGCGAATACCTGTTTACCTCCGAATCCGTATCCGAAGGCCATCCCGACAAAGTGGCCGACCAGATTTCCGATGCCATTTTAGATGCCATTTTCGCGCAAGACCCGCAAGCGCGCGTGGCGGCGGAAACTTTGGTGGCCACCGATTTGTGCGTGCTGGCGGGCGAAATCACCACCACCGCCCAAGTCGATTACGAGCAAGTCGCCCGCGACACCATCGCCCGCATCGGCTACAACGACCCCGAATTGGGCTTTGATGCCCAAAGCTGCAAAGTTTTACTCAACTACGGCGTGCAGTCGCCCGACATCGCCCAAGGCGTGAACGAAGGCGAGGGTTTGGACTTGGATCAAGGTGCGGGCGACCAGGGTCTGATGTTCGGCTACGCCTGCGACGAAACCCCGACGCTGATGCCGTTTGCCATCTATTACAGCCACCGCCTGATGCAGCGTCAAAGCGAATTGCGCCGCGATGGCCGCCTGCCCTGGCTGCGCCCCGATGCCAAAGCGCAATTAACCTGCGTGTACGATGCCGAAACCGGTAAAGTGAAGCGCATCGATACCGTGGTATTGTCCACCCAACACAGCGAAGACATCGGCTACGACGAATTGCGCGAAGCCGTGATCGAGCAGATTATCAAGCCGGTATTGCCGTCTGAAATGCTTACAGCCGACACCAAATACCTGATTAACCCCACCGGCAAATTCGTCATCGGCGGCCCCAAAGGCGACTGCGGCCTGACCGGCCGTAAAATCATCGTCGATACCTACGGCGGCGCAGCTCCGCACGGCGGCGGCGCATTCTCCGGCAAAGACCCGAGCAAGGTTGACCGCTCCGCAGCCTACGCCGGCCGCTATGTGGCGAAAAACATCGTCGCCGCCGGCTTGGCCAGCCAATGCCAAATCCAGATTTCCTACGCCATCGGCATTGCCGAGCCGACTTCGATTTCCATCGACACCTTCGGCACCGGCAAAATCGGCGAAGCCGAGCTGATTAAACTCGTGCGCGAACATTTCGATCTGCGCCCCAAAGGCATCGTGAAAATGCTCGACCTCTTGCGTCCGATTTACAGCAAATCCGCCGCCTACGGCCACTTCGGCCGCGAAGAGCCGGAATTTACCTGGGAGCGCACAGACAAGGCTGCCGCGCTGAAAGCCGCCGCCGGCCTGTAAGTCTGTAGACCTGCACCCTGTAAGCCGTCTGAAAATAATTTATCGTTTTCAGACGGCTTTTTCCTGATACAATAAGCCTTTATTTACCCGATAGAAAAAGGACGCTGAAATGTTCGGTAAAAACCTGTTTGACGAAATGACCTCCAAACTGGGCGAAACCATCGCCAACAGCCCGGCCAAAGACATGGAAAAAAACGTCAAAGCCATGCTGGGCAGCGCGTTTAACAAAATGGATTTGGTTACCCGCGAAGAGTTCGACATCCAGCAGCAGGTTTTGATTAAAACCCGCACCAAGCTGATCGAGCTGGAATCGCGTCTGGCGCGTCTGGAAGCCGCCCAAGCTCCGGCAGAAGCGGAAGCTGCCGCCCCGGCCGAAGCTGCCGAAGATAAAACCGCCGGCTGAAGCCGTCTGAAAAAATGTCGCTCGCACTGGTTTACAGCCGCGCCCTCAGCGGCATGAACGCGCCGTTGGTCGAAGTGGAAGCCCACTTGGCCAACGGCCTGCCCGCATTCAACATCGTCGGCCTGCCCGACACCGAAGTCAAAGAAAGCCGCGACCGCGTGCGCGCGGCCATCATTCAGAGCGGCTTCGATTTTCCCGCCAAAAAAATCACCGTCAACCTTGCCCCCGCCGATTTACCCAAAGAATCGGGGCGCTTCGATTTGCCGATTGCCCTCGGCATTCTGGCTGCTTCCGGCCAAATTTCTGCCGAACACCTCACGCGCTACGAATTTGCCGGCGAACTGGCTTTGTCCGGCCTGCTGCGCCCCGTGCGCGGCGCATTGGCAATGGCGTGGCAGGGTATGCAGGCCGGGCGGGCGTTTGTATTGCCGTCTGAAAATGCGGCTCAGGCTGCGGTGATGCAGGATATACAGGCATACGGCGCGGATTCGCTCGGCGCGGTGGCCGCACATCTCAACGGCATCGAGCCGCTGGCGCAAGCGCGCTGCACGGCGGAAACGCTATCGGCCGCCGCAGCCGCCCTGCCCGATTTGCGCGATGTCAAAGGCCAGCATACCGCGCGGCTGGCGTTGGAAATCGCCGCAGCGGGCGGACACAGCCTGCTGATGATGGGGCCGCCCGGCACGGGCAAATCCATGCTGGCTCAGCGGCTGCCCGGCATTCTGCCGCCGCTGACCGAAGACGAATTGGTAGAAGTCTGGGCGCTGCGCTCACTGCTGCCGCAGCATCAGCAGGAATGGGGACGCGCACGCCCTTTCCGCTCGCCGCACCACAGCGCCAGCGCTGCCGCCCTGGTAGGCGGCGGTTCCGACCCGCGCCCGGGCGAAATTTCGCTGGCGCATCGGGGCGTATTGTTTTTGGACGAGCTGCCCGAGTTTGACCGCAAAGTATTGGAAGTATTGCGCGAACCTTTGGAAAGCGGGGAAATCCATCTCTCCCGCGCCGCGCGTCAGGCCGTTTATCCCGCCCGCTTCCAGCTCGTTGCCGCGATGAACCCCTGCCCCTGCGGCTATCTCGGCCATCCGGCCAAACCCTGCCGCTGCACGCCCGAAAGCATCGCCCGCTACCGCAGCAAAATATCCGGCCCGCTGCTCGACCGCATCGATGTGGTGATTGAAGTGCCCGCGCTTTCCGCCGCCGATTTAATTCAGGCTGAGCCGGGCGAATGCAGCGCCGATGTGTTGCAGCGCGTCCAAGCCGCCCGCGCGCGCCAATATGCGCGGCAGGGCAAAACCAATGCCGCCCTGCTGCCCGCCGATTTGGACGGCATCGCCTGCATCGGCGCCGATGCCAAAGAGCTGCTGAGCACGCTGATTGAAAAACTTTCACTGTCCGCCCGCAGCTTCCACCGCATCCTACGCGTGTCGCGCACGCTGGCCGACTTGGACGGCGATGAAACCGTCGGCAAGCAGCATATTCTCAAAGCCGTCGGCTTCCGCCGCAGTATGTAAGCCTGAAGCGCGGCAGCGGCCTATCCGTATCACCCGCAGGAGCTGCTCATCTGACAACGATGATTTCAGACGGCAAACCGCCCCGCCCGCGCGCTTCGTTCCGCCACTTTATCCCGATTTTCTGATTTTTTGCCTACTGTATGATGGATTTTTTCGACAAGCTGTTTACCCGCCAGACTTATACGTTCGACCTGTTGGCGCAATCCCTGCGCAGCCCTTCCGGCCTGCTGGAGCTGGGGCTGGCCGTTTTGCTGGCGGCGGCGGCTTTTTTTCTGGCCGGCTTCGCCAACCGCCGTCTGAACACTCTGCCGCTTTATACGCCGCTGCTGCGCCATATCCGCCAGCGTATGCTCTGGCCGCTGCTGATGCTGGTTTTCGCCATAGCGGCGCTGGCAGCTTACCGCCATGCGGATTGGCCTGCTTTGTGGCTGCAGCTTTTGGTCTTGGCGGCACGCTGGATGGTATTAATCCGCTTTGCCGTGGCCGTCATTCACGCCGCGCTGCCGAAAAGCCGCACCTCCGATTGGGTGGAGCGGATGTCTGCCTGGATATTGTGGCTGGTTTTCGTGGTCTGGCTGTCGGGCTTGGAGCACTCGCTCGTCGGCTTTCTGAAAAGCATGCAGTTCAGCGTCGGCGCGACCAAGCTGAATCTGTACAGCATTTTGAGCGGCATCGTGTGGGTGGCGGTGTTGATGGTCGGCGCGCTGTGGCTGGCGCGGCTGATTGGCGAACGCTTGAGCCGCAGCCGCCTGGATGCGAATTTGAGCATGATTTTGTCGAAAATCACCACCACCGTGTTGGTGGTCTTGTCGGTATTGATTGCGCTGCCGCTGGTGGGCATTGATTTGACCGTGTTGTCGGTATTCAGCGGCGCGCTCGGCGTCGGCCTCGGCTTCGGCCTGCAGAAAGTCGCCAGCAATTATGTGTCGGGCTTTATCATTTTGGGCGACCGCTCCATCCGCATCAACGACCGCCTGACCGTCAACGGCTTTACCGGCAATGTGGTGCAGATTACCTCGCGCTTCGTGGTGCTGCGTGCTGCCAACGGCTCGGAAGCCTTAATTCCGAACGAAACCTTTATGACGGCCACCGTGATCAACGAATCCTACGCCCAAGCTGCGCCCGCCGCCGCTGCGTCTTTCGATGTGCGGATTGCGTATGACGCCGATTTGGACGCGGCGCTCGGCATCCTGCGCGAAGCCGCCGCCGTGCCGCAAGTGGCCGCCGAGCCTGCACCCGAAGCCCGCGTCAGCGAATTTGTGCCCGAGGGCATACGGCTGACGCTGGCCTATTACCCCGCCTCCGGCGTGAATGCGGACGATGTGCAATCCGGGCTGATGCAGGCCGTGCGCAGCCGCTTCCGTGAACGCGGCATCGCTTTTGCCGGTGCGGCCATGCCGTCTGAAAAAGCGTGATGACCGCCAAACCGCTCAAATATCCCGTGTCCGCCCTGGTCGTTTTGCACGACGCCCAGGGCGGCATCCTGCTGATTGAGCGCACCGCGCCCGCCGGTTTCTGGCAGTCGGTCACCGGCAGCCTGGAGCCGGGCGAAAACATTGCCGATACCGCCCGCCGCGAAGTCTATGAGGAAACGGGCATCGCATTGCAGCCCGGGCAATTGGACGACTGGCAGGAAAGCACGGTGTACGAAATTTACCACCATTGGCGCCACCGCTATCCCGAAGGCGTATTTGAAAACCGCGAGCATCTGTTTTCCGCCGAAATCGCCCGCGATACGCCCGTCAGGCTGGCGCCGGCCGAACACGTCCGCCATATTTGGCTGCCCTTCGACGAAGCGGCGGAGCGGGTATTTTCCCCGTCCAACAAGCGTGCGATTTTGCGGCTGGCGGAAAGAAAAGGCTGGCAGGCATAAAAAAAGCCGTCTGAAAATGTGATTTTT
>NZ_BCWL01000072.1 GCF_001592185.1 Bergeriella denitrificans NBRC 102155 | reverse complement strand
AAGATGATGATTTTTCAGACGGCCTGTACGGCTTTATCCGCTGACAGGCCGTCTGAAAATCTGTAGTAATGCGCCTAGGCGGCTTTGAATGAACGAAATTCTTCCAAAAAATTCCGCAACATATCGTGGCCGTGTTCGGTCAGCAGGGCTTCGGGGTGGAACTGTACGCCTTCGATGGCATAATCTTTGTGGCGCACGCCCATGATTTCGCCGTCTTCCGTCCACGCCGTGACCTCCAGACAGTCGGGCAGCGTGTGGCGGTCAATCACCAAGCTGTGGTAGCGCGTGCAGGTCACGGGGTTGGGCAGGTCTTTAAACATACCCACGCCGCGATGCTGCACGGGCGAGACTTTACCGTGCATCAGCGTTTGCGCACGCACGATGTCGCCGCCGAAGGCTTCGCCTATGGTTTGGTGGCCGAGGCAGACGCCCATAATCGGCAGTTTACCCGCAAAATGCTGCATGGCGGCAACGGAAATGCCCGCTTCTTTCGGCGAACACGGGCCGGGGCCGATAACGAGATACTGCGGGCGGAGCGCTTCGATTTCCGCCAGCGTGATGTCGTCGTTGCAGCGCACCACTACTTCTTCGCCCAGCTCGGCGAAATATTGCACGATGTTGTAGGTGAAACTGTCGTAGTTGTCGATAAAGAGTAGCATTGAATACCTAATGATTTGATTTATATAAATTAGTTTTTATATATCTTGGCTTATACCCCCAATCGCACCCCCAAATTTACTTGCTTGACTTTAACCATTCAGAAATTTCAGACGGCCTGCCGTCATAGATTGGGATAAACCTTTTATTAAGCCATTTTCTGGCAGGAGTTCGTGAACGGGATTTTCTTTGGCATCAAGATACCCACTCTAGGTCTGTCGGCAACGCTTACCAACAAGCAGTCAAGCCGTCTGAAAATCCGCTTGGCGGCCAAATCGGTTATCAACCTGCGCCACAACTTATTCCATTTAATGCACGGCCGACGGGCCGAATAAATATTCCAATGTGCTTTGATAATGACTGTTGCCGTTGCGCTCGTCCAGCTCTTTGGCCAAGCCCCGTGCGGCCGCTTGCGCGTCTTCGTTAAAGGGGGCGACCGCAAGCAGGTAGTCCAAGCCATATAAGACATTGTTTTTACCGGCGTTGTGCATTTCTTCCGCATATTCGTCCATAAAATCGGCAGCCTCTTCATGCTTGCCCAAGCGGAAACACAGTACGGCCAAAGGCGCGAGTAAGAAGGAAAAGTTTTGGTTTTCTTCGGTAATGTGTTCCATCGCGCGCTGCAACAGCGAATAGGCTTCTTGCTCGCGGCCGAGTTTAATCATGCTGTCGATTACGGGCGCATAGCTGATATGCGGCACTTCGCCGCAAATCAGATGACCGGAAAGAACCGGTTCGGCACATTCCAATACTTTGGCATGTTCGCCGATAAAATGGTAATACTCAATCAGGCTGCTTTGCTCGCAAGCTTCGCAATCGCTGCTTTCATCGTCCGCGGCGTTCTGCCATGCCTGAAAATGCCGGCGTGCGGCTTCTGCCTCGCCCATGTGGATGCTTTGCAGCATCAGACATTTTTCCACGGCTGCCGCGCCCAAATGCCCTTCTTCATGCAGAGCGGCCAGCAATTCGTTGGCGTTGGCAATATCTTCCTGCGTCAACGACACATCCAGCGGCAGGCGCGCGACAATCCATTTGTGTTCCCAAAAGCATTCAATCAGTCCTTCTATTGCAAGCGCTTCTTCTTCGCTGCCGTCTTCACTTTCGGCATAGCGTTGGCGGAAATGCTGCGTCAGCCAGGTCAGGCAGTGCATCTGGAAACCTGCGCCGAACAGATTGCAGCTCTCCTCATCTCTGACCACAAATTCGCAAACGGCGCGCGCGCTGTCGTCATCACCTGCTTCGACTGCCTGATTAAACGCTTCTATGGCAGCCTGCTGACGCTCGTAGCTATCGGTCAGGTCGCTTAGAGCGTTCCGGTTAAATGGGGATGCTTGATTCATAACAGAACTCACTGAATAAAAAGTTGCAGGCGGCAAAATGCCAACCGCTCAATCATGGCATATTTTACCGCCTTTTTCCAGTTGATTTTACCGAAAGCGACAAAGGCTGCGCATAGACGGCGAGCGCAAAAAAGCCGTCTGAAAACGGCTTTTTCAGACGGCTTTGACCGGTTAGGGGCTTACAGCGAACGCGCTACTTCGACAATATCGAAGCACTCGAGCTGGTCGCCTTCCATGATTTCATTGTAGCCTTTAATCATCAGGCCGCACTCGAAGCCCATTTTGACTTCTTTCACGTCGTCTTTATAGCGTTTGAGTGATGACAGCTCGCCGGTATGGATGACCACGTTGTTGCGGATCAGGCGGATATGGGAATCGCGCTTGACCACGCCGTCGGTCACCATACAGCCCGCAATATTGCCGACTTTGGATACGCTGATGACTTGGCGGATTTCCACGGTACCGGTCACCTGCTCTTTCTCTTCCGGAGAGAGCATGCCGCTCATGGCCGCCTTCACATCGTCGATGGCATCGTAAATGATGTTGTAGTAGCGGATTTCCACGTTTTCATTTTCGGCCAGTTTACGCGCGGAAGCGTCTGCGCGCACGTTAAAGCCGATGATGAACGCGCCGGAAGCAATCGCCAGATTGACGTCGCTCTCGGTAATGCCGCCGACACCGCTGTGCAATACGTTGACTTTCACCTCGTCGGTAGACAGTTTTTTCAGACTGCCTGACAATGCCTCGTAAGAACCTTGTACGTCGGCTTTGATGATAACCGACAAAGACTGCGCTTGGTTTTCGCCCATGTTGTTGAACATGTTTTCCAACTTGGCAGCCTGCTGCTTGGCCAAACGCACATCGCGGTATTTGCCTTGACGGAACAGGGCGATTTCGCGCGCTTTTTTCTCGTCGGCCAGCACCATAGCATCTTCACCGGCATTCGGCACGTCCGACAAGCCCAAAACTTCCACCGGAATCGACGGCCCCGCTTCCGTAATCGGCTTACCGTTTTCATCGTTCATGGCGCGAATCTTACCGAACGCCGTACCGGCAAGCAGCATATCGCCCTTACGCAGCGTACCGCTTTGCACCAGCAGAGTCGCCACCGCGCCGCGTCCTTTATCCAAACGCGCTTCAACGATAATGCCTTTGGCCGGTGCCTCGGCAGGCGCAGTCAGCTCCAATACCTCTGCTTCAAGCAATACCGCTTCCAGCAAAGCATCGATATTGATACCCTGTTTGGCCGATACATCGACAAACTGGGTCGAGCCGCCCCAATCGTCGGGAATCACTTCATGCGCGGTCAGTTCTTGGCGGATACGCTCCGGATTGGCGGAATCCTTATCGATTTTGTTGACGGCAACCACAATCGGCACACCCGCCGCTTTCGCGTGGGCAATCGCTTCGATGGTTTGCGGCATCACGCCGTCGTCGGCGGCCACGACCAGAATCACGATATCGGTCGCTTTCGCACCGCGCGCGCGCATGGCGGTAAACGCTTCGTGACCCGGCGTATCCAAGAAAGTAATCACGCCGCGCGGCGTTTTCACATGATACGCACCGATATGCTGGGTAATGCCGCCCGCTTCTCCCTGCACCACTTTCGCGCGGCGGATATAGTCGAGCAGCGAGGTTTTGCCGTGGTCGACGTGACCCATTACCGTTACCACCGGCGGACGCGGCAGCTGCTCGGCATCGGTATGTTCCGCACCCTCTTCCAAGAAAGCCTCCGGATCGTCGGCGGCGGCAGGTTTGCCGATATGGCCCAGCTCTTCCACCACAATCAGAGCAGTATCTTGGTCGATGGATTGGTTGATGGTGACCATCATGCCCATCTTCATCAAGGCTTTGACCACTTCCACGCCCTTCACGGCCATTTTGTGCGCCAAGTCGGCAACGGTAATGGTTTCAGGCACCAAAACTTCATGCACCACCGGCTCGGTCGGTGCTTGGAAAGCGTGTTGGTTCGGCTCCAGCTTGAGCTGTTTCTTGCCTTTCTTGCCGCCGCGCACGCGGTCGTCATGACCTGCGCCTTGATTGCGGCCTTTACCGCCTTTACCGCCGCGCGGACGTGCGTCCATATCGTCGCGGTTGTGGCGTTCGTCTTTTTTATTGCGTGCCGGCGCGGCTGAACCGGTATCGGCAGGCGCGGCTTTTTCAGACGGCTTGGAAGGCTTGGCGGTACGCAGCTCGGCGGCTTTGGCTTCCTTGGCGGTTTTGGCTTCGGCGGCAGCCTGTACTTTAGCGGCTTCGCGACGCGCTTGGCGCTCTTGTTTTTCTTTCAACAAGGCTTCCTGATGGGCGCGCAAAGCGGCGGCGCGGCGCTCTTCTTCGGCGCGGCGCTCGGCTTCTTCTGCATTCACCACAGGCTGCGGTACAGCCGGAGCAGCGGCGGCCTTGGCAGGCTCTTTGCCTTTCGCGGCTTTTTCCGACTTCGGCTTGGCCGCTTTCGGCGCGGCTTTGGCTTCCTCGGCCGGTTTTTCTTCTGCTTTGGCTTCGGCAGCAGCCGGTTTGGCTTCTTTAGCCGCTTTCAACTTGGCGGCTTCCGCTTCGGCTTCTGCCTTAGCTTTGGCACGGGCGGCTTCTGCTTCAGCCTCGGCAGCCGCTTTGGCCGCTTCTGCTTCGGCATTTTCCGCCGCACGCGCTTCCTGGGCGGCTTTCTGCGCTTCGGCTTTCGCTTTGGCTTCCGCCGCCAGCTCTTCCGCCGAAGGAATGGTTACCGCGCGGCTTTTGCGGCGGGTTTCCACCTTCACACCGGCAACGGTGCTGACTTCGGTTTTGGTGCGGCTGATGCTGATGGGCGCGCTGTCCACGCCGTTTTTCTTCTGCAGATAGGCATTGAGCAGTTTTTTGTCTTCCAGCGTCAGCGTGTCGCTGCCGCTGCTTTTGCTCACACCGGCGCTTTTCAACTGCTGCAGCAAATCTTCCACGGGTCTTTTCAAATCGGCGGCAAATTGTTCTACTGTTGTGTTACTCATCTATTACCCCCTTAGTTGTTTTCGGTGAACCAATGTTCGCGGGCGGCCAAAATCACTTGCTTGGCCTCTTCTTCGGTCACACCGGTAATTTCAATCAGCTCGTCCACCGACAGCTCCGCCAAATCGTCGCGGTTTGTGATGCCGGCCTGCGCCAAATCGCGCAGCATATCGGAATCGACGCCCTCAAGGTTGCGCATATCTTCGGATACATCTTCCAGCTTCTCTTCGGAAGCGATGGCCAGCGTCAAGACGGCATCGCGCGCGCGGTTACGCAGGGCTTCCACGGTATCTTCGTCGAAACCGTCGATTTCCAGCAGCTCGGATACAGGCACATAAGCCACTTCTTCCAAAGTCGCGAAGCCTTCCTGTACCAATACATTGGCGGTTTCCTCATCCACATTCAGATGCTCGATAAAGAGGTTGCGGATAACCGCATCTTCGGCCGCATTGCGCTCATCGGCTTCGGCCACAGTCATGATATTCAGCTGCCAGCCGGTCAGATCCGATGCCAGGCGCACGTTTTGGCCGCCGCGGCCGATGGCCAGCGCCAATTGGTCTTCGGCCACAATCACATCAACCGAATGCTTGTCTTCATCAATCAGAATGCGGGTCACTTCCGCAGGCGACAGCGCGTTAATCACAAACTGCGCGGTTTCCGGCGACCACAGCACCACATCGATGCGTTCGCCCGACAATTCGTTGCTCACCGCATTGACGCGCGAGCCGCGCACGCCGATACAGGTACCCTGCGGGTCGATGCGCTGGTCGTTGGCTTTCACCGCCACTTTAGCGCGTTGGCCCGGATCGCGGGCAACTTCGCGGATTTCCAGCAGGCCGTCTGCAATTTCAGGCACTTCCTGTTCGTACAGCTTAGTCAGGAAATCACCGGAAGTACGGCTCAAAATCACCTGCTTGCGGCCGGTATTGCCGATTTCGTCCACACGCAAAAACAGCGCGCGCACGCGGTCGCCGTTGCGGAAATTCTCACGCGGAATCATTTGGTCGCGCGGCAGCAGGGCGTCCAAACGGCCGATTTCGATAATCGTACCGTGGCGCTCCACGCGCTTAACCGTACCCATAATGATGTCTTCACGGTTGGCCAAGAACTCGCTCAAAATCTGCTCGCGCTCGGCATCGCGGATGCGTTGCAGAATGATTTGCTTGGCGGTTTGCGCAGCTTGGCGGCCGAAACCTTCGTTTTCCAGCTGCTCTTCGTAGTATTCGCCGATTTGGATGGTCGTACCCGGGATTTCCTCTTGGATTTCCTCGATGGTTTTTTCCACATCGGGATAGGTGTAATCTTCATCCGCCACAATCAGCCAGCGGCGGAAGGTGCGGTATTCGCCGGTATCGCGGTCGATTTCCACGCGCACATCCATATGCTCGCGGTCGGCCTTTTTCTTGGCTGCGGTCGATAAGGCAAACTCCAAGGCTTGGAATACCACTTCCGCTTCTACGTTTTTCTCACTGGCCAAGGCTTCGGCCAACTGCAACATTTCGCGACTCATTTCAGAATCTCCATAGAATATTTGTTTTTAAAACTTGAATTCGGGGCGCAGACGGGCTTTGTCGATATTGCCGATTTCAATCTCGGCGGTTTTGCCGTCGAACGATATGGTGACCACATCGTTTTCACATTTTTCGATGCGACCGATGAAATTTTTTTGTCCCTCAATCGGCAGGCGGGTTTTGATTTTGGCCTGCTCGCCGGCAAAGCGCACGAAATCGGCGGCTTTTTTCAGCGGTCGGTCCAAGCCCGGGCTGGAAATTTCCAGGCGCTTGTAATCGATGTCTTCCACCATAAACACGCGGCTCAGATGATTGCTGACCGTCGCGCAGTCTTCAACGGTAATTCCGCCTTCCTTATCGATAAACACGCGCAAATCGCCCTGCGCCGTCAGCTCGAAATCCACCAGCTCGTAGCCCAAACCCGGCAAAGTCTTATCCAAAATATGTTGAATATCCATGCTGCTCCAAAGTACAAAAACAAAAAAATGGCCCCGTGGCCATTTTTCGTGAAATCTGAAAAATTTCCTTATTATAACTGTTTTCATGCCAAAAGAAAAGCGTTGATTTGGCGGATATTTTCAAAGAAAGCAGGACATCCCTCTGGAAAATAAAAAGCCGGGGCAACCGCCCGGCTTGAATCTTCATATATAGCTATAGTCAGAAAATCTTTTAAAACCCGTTTTCCATCATAATCTGCCCGGGCTCGCGGTTGCGGTGCATGGCGAAACCCAAGTCCAGCAGGGCTTGGAAGGTGTCTTTGACCATGGCGGGGTTGCCGCAGACCATAAAACGGGTATCGGCTTGGTTGAAACCGTAGCCCAAGGCTTCGGACAGTGCGCCGCTTGTCAGCAATTCGGGGATGCGCTTCAGGTTTAATGCGCCTGCGGTTTCGGCGCGGGTGGTGACGGGGATAAAGCGGAATTTGTCGAAATATTCTTCAATCAAGGGATGTTCGCGCAGGGCGGCCAGCCGCTCGTTGAAAATCAGCTCTTCGGTAAAGGATACGGAGTGAACCAGCGCCAGACGTTCGAAGCGCTGCCAGATTTCGGGCTGCTCCAAGATGGATAAAAACGGGGCGATGCCTGAGCCGGTGCACAGCATCACCAAGTCTTTGCCGTCGGGGAAACGCTCGGGCAGCAAAAAGCCGGTGGCGTTTTTATCCAGCAGCACGGTATCGCCCGCCTGCATGGCGGCGAATTTGGCCGACATCGGCCCGCCTTCGATCAATACGGCGAAATATTCCAGCGTGTCGGCATATTCGGCGGAGACAACGGAATAGGCGCGCCAGATAAAGCCCTCGCCGTCGCGAAAGCCGAGGCGGGAAAACTGCCCGGCGGCAAAGCGGTAGGACTCGGGGCGGCTGATGGCGAAGGTCATCAGTTTCGGTGTATGGTGTTTGACCCACAATACCTGCTCTTCGGTGAATTTGGCTTCTGGCGAGGCGGCCATGCGGTTTCCTTTTAAATGCGGATAGAAAATGCGTATTATAGGATAAGGCCGTCTGAAAACCAAAGCCCTGCGGCCTGCGGGCGGCGGTTTCTCCGAGTTTTGGCGTATTTTTACCTGATTTCAAGCAGCTTTGCTTTTTTTCAACTGTTTTCTGTTAAAGTGAAAACAAGTGGCTGCCGTTGCTGCGGTAGTGCCTATTCCGTAACAGCCATAAAGGAGCGATGATGACGAATACCCGTTTGAAATGGATTGTACCGGCCGTATTGGCGGCTGCCGCCCTGTCTGCCTGCAGCAGCACCACGCCGCAGAAAAGCGCGCAAAAAACGCAGCCCGTCCAGCCTGCCGCACAGGCGCAACTGGTCAGCGCGCCGCCTACGGTAAGGGTGGACAATGTGGATGCAACCAAAGAAGCGGTTTACAAATGCGGCGCGGAAACGCTGAATGTGATGTACGGCATCAAGGGCAAAGACGTAGTTGTGGCGCAGGTAAAATATAAAGATATCCTGACCCCGGGTCTGTTCCGCGTGAGCAATGTATCGGGCGCCAATGCGTTCTGGGGCAACGGCATTTCCTGGACAACCGAAGCCGCCGATGCGGCCAATGTTACCAAGGTCAACGGCCGTATGCTGACGCAGGCCATGGTGGTTAATGTGAACGGCCGCCAAACGGAAAACAATGTTGTGCTGTTTAAAGGCTGTGCGCTCGACAAAGCGGCTACCGCCAAATTGAACCGCGCGAAGAAATAAATCTGCCGCATAAAAAAGCCGTCTGAAAATTACGTTTTTCAGACGGCTTTTTTGCTGTGATGCGGCTTATTTATCGTATTTAACCGAATCGTTGCCGCTGTTTTTCTGGATAAATTCGATTTTGTAGCCGTCGGGGTCTTCCACGAAAGCAATCACGGTGGTACCGTGCATCATCGGGCCGGCTTCGCGCGTTACCTTGCCGCCGCGCTGTTTCACCAGCTCGCAGGCGGCATAAGCATCTTCCACTTCGATGGCGATGTGGCCGTAGCCGCTGCCCAAATCGTAGCTTTCGGTATCCCAGTTGTGGGTCAGCTCAATCACGGTATGATCGGCTTCGTCGCCGTAGCCGACAAATGCCAGCGAAAAGCGGCCTTCCGGATAGTCGTGTTGACGCAAAAGCTGCATGCCCAATACGTTTTGGTAGAAGTTTAAAGACTGCTCGAGATTGCCGACGCGCAGCATGGTGTGAAGCATCCGCATGGTGTGTCCTTTCCTGATGGTTGTCTTGCATCGTCATGCCGGTAGCCTGACGGTATATTGGTTAGAAGGCGATTGTAGCACAAGTCTGCCGATACTCTGCCGCCGCCATCATTTTTCCGCATGCGCCGCATTGAAAAAATTAATATATTAAACGCAGGATTGGATATTGAATTTCATCTGAAATTTGGTTATAAAGGCATCGTTAATTTTTATTTACATATAGTCGTAGAACTTATAGTCGTAGAACTTAAATCCTGCTACTGCGTTGGCTCGCCC
>NZ_BCWL01000071.1 GCF_001592185.1 Bergeriella denitrificans NBRC 102155 | reverse complement strand
TTTCCCCGCTTCGTCTGCCATCACGGCAAATAAGCGCGCCACCATTCTGGCGCCTTGATGATCGCGGTCGTAAACAGGATTGTATTCGGCAATATCGGCAAGGCGCACTTTGCCGGAGGCAAAGACTTCGCGCACGATAAATTCCACGATATGCAGCGGCAAGCCTAATGCGGCAGGCGCGCTGACGGCGGGGTTGCCGGCAATGCAGTCGCTGTCGACCGTCAGGTAAATCAGGTCTGTTTTGGCGCAAAATTTCCGTATGCTTTCCGCAGTTGCGCTCAATGGCTGCTCCAATAATTCGGTGTCGTAAACGATGTCGGCCTGCAATTGTTGCGCGCGCTCGAATAAGGCGCGGGTATTGGCAAAGCGGCTGGCACCCAAACACAGATAATGAAAAGGCCGCCCGGCTTGGGCGCAGTCTTCTGCCAGTTCGCGAAAAGGCGTACCCGAGCTGGCTTGATTGTCTAAGCGCAAATCCAAATGCGGGTCGATATTGATGATGCCGATGACCGCATCGGGGTAAGCCTGGTAAAGCGCCCGCCCGGCTGCACGGGCAATTTCATGGCCGCCGCCTATGCCCAGCGGTAAGGTGCCGTTGCGGAGCATGGACAGCAGCGCTTCGGTATAACAGGCTTGCGCGTGTTCTAAATGGCCGTCGTCGCAGCCGATATTGCCTGCATCTGCGGGCATTCCGCCGCATACCGGCAAGTTTGCCAAGGCTTTACGCAGGGCATCCGGCCCTTGGGCGGCGCCGATGCGCCCTTGATTTCGGGCCACTCCGGCATCGCAGGCAAAACCGATCAGCGCCAGCTTTTGGCTGCCGTCATAAGTTTGGATAACCTGATGCCAGCGCAGGCCGCCTGCGCCTTCCGCCGCATCGATGCGTCCGTTCCAAAGTGTCATATTGGCTCCTTATGGGGTGGACAATAAATTGATGGTGGTAATAATAATCGGCATGCCGAAAATATCAATCAGAAACGCGCCGACAACAGGCACAATGATAAAGGCCTGATAGGAGTAGCCGTATTTTTTCGTGACGGCATCCATATTGGCAACGGCGTTGGGTGTAGCGCCCAATCCGTGTCCGCAAAAGCCGGCGGCCATCACTGCGGCATCGTAGTTTTTACCGAGCAGCTTAAACAGGATAAAGTAGGCAAACGCCACCACAAATACGACTTGTACCGCCACAATCGCCACCAGCGGCAGAGCAAGGTCTGCGATTTGCAGCAGGTTAATGCTCATCAGCGCAATCGTCAGAAAGACCGCCAGCGAGACATCGCCGATTAAGGTGCTCAAGCGGAAATCGACAATATCCGTGTTTTTCATATCCAAGACATTCCGCACGATAACGGCTAAAAACATGGCAGGCACATAAGCCGGCAGGGAAAAACCGGTTAGCGCGGTAAAGCCTTTGGCAGACCATTGCCCGGCAACGCAGCAGGCGGTAATCAAGGCCAGCATCCGCAAAACTTTATCGGCCTGCCAGTGGCTTTTTCCGCCCTGTATGGCATCAATCGCCGATTGGGCATCCGCGGCCTGCCGGGGCTGCGCCGATAAATCGGGGGCAAGCGCATATTTGCCGATGAGTTTTTTCGCCACTGGCCCGCCGCTCAAGCTGCCCGCAACCAAGCCCAGGGTCGCCGCAGCCAAACCGACCGGCATGGCGTTGGCAACACCCAATTCCTCAATGGTTTTGCCGAAAGTGGCCGCCGCACCGTGTCCGCCTTCCATGGAAACCGCTCCGGCTAAAACGCCGAGCAGCGGGTCCAAACCCAAGAGCGAAGCCATGGATACGCCGATAAAGTTTTGCGCCAGCGCCAAAAAGCCGCAGGCCAGCCAATACACAATCAGGATTTTCCCGCCCAGCTTGATTAAGCGGAAATTGGCACCCAAGCCGACGGTGGTAAAGAAAATCAGCATAAAATAAGCCATCAGGCTGTTGTCGAAGCGGATATCCGCGATGCCGGCCGCCGATAATAAAGTCACCGCCAGTGAAGACAATAAGCCGCCTGCGACCGGCGCGGGAATGCAGTAGCGGTTGAGCAGGGCGATGCGTTTGCTCAAATAATGCCCCAATAAATATATCAATAGGGCAAACAGCAGGGTTTCAAAGCTGTTCAGATGAATAGCATGCATGATTTTCTCCTCAGTAAAAAATGTGTGGGCGGATGCGGGGCTGGTTTTAATCGGTTTGATAAGCGCCCGGCAGCCTGAGATTTAAGCCAGTTGAATCAGCTCGTTAATGGAAGCCGTACAATCGAGCAGCGGGCGGATAAAGCATTCACGCTGCCCGGCGGCGCGGTGTTCGGGAACCATCACCGTGACCACGCCGAGCAAGGCATCTTTTTTGCGCACCGGAGCGGAAACACCCCAGATATTGTCGTCCACCTCGCCCAAGCTGGTGCCGTATCCCTGCCTGCGGATATCCTGCAAAGCCTGTTGCAGATTGTGGCGCGCCGCTTCATCCAGCGGGGATTGATTCATGATTTCCTTGCATTTCTCCGGCGTGTGAAACGCCAGCAGCGTTTTGGCACTCGCCCCGAGCACGGGCGATTGCGCTTCGCTGACGGCAAACGAGCAGCGCAGACGCTGCGGGCTTTCCACCATATCGATGCAAACCGTTTGCACGGGCGTAGAGGCAATCACCGCTACCGTTTCCCGCGTTTGGGCGGCGAGTTTGCGTAAGGCATTATGAGCGGCTTGAGGCAGCAACCCGTAGCGCAGATAGAGGCCGTTGTGCAGAAACACCGGGCCGGAGGTCAACAGCCCGGCCTCGAAGCAGTCGGCCGCATAGCCCCAGTCTTTCAATACGGCAAGCAGGCGGTAAAGCGTGGAAAGCGGAATGGAGAGTGCCTGGGCAATCTCACGCGGTGAAACAGGCCTGTCTGCCGCATTGATATAGGCAGAGACCGAAAAAGCCCGGTTGAGCAAATGCATGGCTGTTTCTCCTTGAATTTAGTTGCTTTTATGAGGAGAAAATAACAGAAAAGAAAACAGGGTAAAAACTGTTTTCCCGTATGGTGGGAAAATTGGGAAAGGTGTCAGATGGTGGAAGAGGTAGATTGCGCCGAGATAAAAATGCAAAAGGCCGTCTGAAAAATACGTTTTTCAGGCGGCCTTTTACCTAAAATACATCGGTATTATTCGGAAAAGTAGTCCCGCATCAAAGGGCTTCTGCCGTACACCGCAACTTTGGCTTGGCGGATGCACATACGGTTGAAAAGCTGCCGTTGGACTTGGTTGCCGTCGTGTATGCTGACTTCGCCTTGCTTGCGGGTGCGCATGGTGTGGAAACTCTGCTTCAGCAGCGGCCACCAGGCTTTTTGAATGTGGACGATGGCAAACATATCGTGTGCGATGTTGACGCCGATGCTGAACAGCTCGGCGCTTTCCTGCAGGCAAAAGCCGCGGTCGCTTAAAAGGCATAAGTCGGCAGGATCAGTGTAGCGGTAAAGCTCGATTTTAGCGGCTTTCGGATTGTCAAAACCGGCGCGGAACATTTGCTCGAACAGGGAAGGCTGAGCCACGCCGTCGCTCAGCATGCTGTAAAGATTGGCCAGCCAGTTGACATAGCCGGGAAAGGAAAAGCGGTATGTCTGCAGGATATTGGCGATGGTATCACGGTCGCGTCCGCTAATCAGGCGGACAAACTCAAAGCTGACATCGTGCAGATGGGTGCGTATCGCCTGATGGAGACGGTGGGCGAAAAGATGATTGTGGTTGTAAGGATTACGCAGAATGCCCAAGAGTTTCAAGCGTAAAATCCGCCACAGAGCTTCGGGAATATCACTGCACCCCGCAGGCAGCGTCCGCAGCAGGCGGCAAGAATCTTCATAGCCGCTTTCATGGCGGTTAAACCAGCTTTCGAGGTTATATTGCAAACCCTCTTCCCCACGGGTCAGCGTATAGAGATTTTTCTCCGCCAAGTTGCTGATAATATTCACATCCTGCGCCTGCGCCCGATACGGCTTCTGAAACATAGCCGGCGGCAGGCGGTAGATATTCTGGTTTTGCTGGCCGACCTCCGGATTATGCGCGTGCTGCCGCTGCTCGGTCTGCGCGATAAAGTGGTGTGCCTTGGTCGGATTGGCCGTCAGCAGCGCAAACGGCTTACCGCTGCATTCGGGATATTCGCAGTCGCTGAGGATAAAGGCTTGTTTTTTCATAATTCAGACGGCCTGTGGAGACGTTTGCAGGGATAGGGGTATCATACAGTATTTAGGGGACAGTGGATAATCTGTAGGTATGTGTCTTTCGATTGGTGGTTATTTGGGAAGTGGGCAGGGGTATAAAATAATGCCGTCTGAAAAGTAGGTCTTCAGACGGCATTTGGGGAGGGAAGTATGTGTGTGGTTAATACGTGGGCTACGATTGCTACACGGGGAATCTGACGTTCTGTATGTAACAGCTTGCTAGGCTTGCTTAAATCAAAGATACCAATTGCCCGAGCAAATCTTTTTCCGAATTCAGTTATTACAAATTGCCCTTTATACAATTCAAGGTTTATTTCTGGACATTCAGCTTTTAGTAATTCAATTAATTGGCTACCATAAGAATACAAGGTATCATCAGTCCAAAATTCCTCAAAGGATATTTCAACCAATTTTAGGCGCTCCCAGTTCTCAATGGTATCTATTGTAATTCCATGCATTGATGGTGGTAATAAATTCTTCCTAATTGTACGGTAGTGCCTGTCTTCATTAACAATTTGTTTAATATTGCAAATTGGAATAATGGAAATATCAGGTGCTGAAAAAAGTTCTTTTAAATAATATGCATCAAGTTGACTTAGCTGTTTCAAAACTTCAACATATGCTGGATGTATTATATCTTCTTTTGTTTTGTCAACCGTATTAGCAATAAGATTTTCATACATTTCTCTTAGGTTTGGTTCTTCTTGAGCATAAACTAGATTTTCGGTTGCACTGGCTAAGGTTGGTAGTGAATCGAGTTTTATATTTTGTTCGCCGATGTTTGAAATTTTTTCTCCAAGAGATTGTTCTACATCAGGATTTAATAAAGATAAATTTTCTCTTATTTTTGATTTAGCACGGGTAAATATAGAAACAGTATCATATAATAAACTTATTCCAGCATTCTTGATAAATGCTATTTTTTCTTTACTGTCTGCCTCATATTCTCCTGCACGTTGCAGTCTCACATCAGGGCTTGACTGAAGAGCATGAATTTCTTCTACATTATCAGGCTTAGTGATTTCTGAAGCTGTTTTCAGAATATTTAAACTCGGTTCCATTTTTATTTCTTTCTCATTTACATCCATGGGTATCATAGTTTGACCTAATTTGGTTTTGTATTGCAGGCTATATAATATTTTTCAAATACTTACCTGTATAACTTCCCTTAACTTTTACAACCTCTTCCGGGTTCCCCTTAGCAATAATCCTCCCCCCACCATCGCCGCCTTCCGGCCCCAAGTCCACAATATAATCCGCGGTTTTAATCACGTCCAAGTTATGCTCGATAATCACAATCGAGTTGCCTTTGCCTTTCAGACGGCCTATTACTTCCAATAATAAGGCAATATCGGCGAAGTGCAGGCCGGTTGTCGGTTCGTCCAAGATGTAAAGGGTGCGGCCGGTGTCGCGTTTGGAGAGTTCGAGGGCGAGTTTGACGCGTTGGGCTTCGCCGCCGGAGAGGGTGGTGGCGGATTGGCCGAGGCGGATGTAGCCGAGGCCGACGTCTTCGAGGGTTTGCAGTTTGCGGGCGACGGTGGGGACGGCGTCGAAGAATTGGCGGGCTTCTTCAACGGTCATGTCGAGGACTTCGCTGATGTTTTTGCCTTTGTATTGCACTTCGAGGGTTTCGCGGTTGTAGCGTTTGCCGTGGCAGACTTCGCAGGGGACGTACACGTCGGGCAGGAAGTGCATTTCGACTTTGATTACGCCGTCGCCTTGGCAGGCTTCGCAGCGGCCGCCTTTGACGTTGAAGGAGAAGCGGCCGACGTTGTAGCCGCGTTCGCGCGAAAGGGGTACGCCGGCGAAGAGGTCGCGGATGGGGGTGAAGAGGCCGGTGTAGGTGGCAGGATTGGAGCGGGGGGTGCGGCCGATGGGGGATTGGTCGACGTTGATGACTTTGTCGAGGTGCTCGAGGCCGCTGATGTCGTCGTAAGGGGCGGGTTCTTCGCTGGCGCGGTTGAGCTCGCGGGCGGTGATTTTGGCCAGTGTGTCGTTGATGAGGGTGGATTTGCCGCTGCCGGATACGCCGGTGATGCAGGTGATGAGGCCGAGCGGCAGCTCGAGGGTGACGTTTTTGAGGTTGTTGCCGCGCGCGCCGGTTAACACTAACATGCGGTCGGGGTTGACGGGCGTTCTTTCAGACGGCACGGCGATGGATTTTTTGCCGCTGAGGTATTGGCCGGTAACGGAGTCTTTACAGGCGGCGACTTTGGCGGGGGTGTCGGCAATCAGTACGCTGCCGCCGTGTTCGCCCGCGCCGGGACCCATGTCGACGACGAAATCGGCTTCGCGGATGGCGTCTTCGTCGTGTTCGACCACAATCACGCTGTTACCCAAATCACGCAGGCGTTTGAGGGTGGCGAGCAGGCGGTCGTTGTCGCGCTGGTGCAGGCCGATGGAGGGTTCGTCGAGCACATACATCACGCCGGTCAAGCCGCTGCCGATTTGGCTGGCAAGGCGGATGCGCTGGGCTTCGCCGCCGGACAGGGTTTCGGCGGAGCGGGAAAGGTTGAGGTAATCGAGACCGACGTTAATCAGGAAGCCCAAACGCTCGGTAATTTCTTTGAGGATTTTTTCGGCAATCTGTTTTTTGTTGCCTTCCAAATCGAGGGTTTCGAAGAAGCGGTGGGTTTGGGTGAGCGGCCAGGCGGAGATTTCGTGCAGCGGCTGTTTGCCTACATACACATAACGCGCTTCTTTGCGCAAACGCGCGCCGCCGCAGCTCGGGCAGGCGCGGTGGCTTTGGTATTCGGCCAGCTGCTCGCGCACGGTGGGCGAGTCGGTTTCGCGGTAGCGGCGTTCGAGATTGGGCAGGATGCCTTCGAAGGCGTGGCTGCGGTTGAAGGTGGTGCCGCGTTCTGAAAGGTAGGTGAAGTCGATGACTTCTTTGCCGGAGCCGTGCAAAATGACTTTGCGGATGTTTTCGGGCAGGCTTTCGAACGGTGCGTTGACATCAAAATCATAATGCCGCGCCAGCGATTGGATCATTTGGAAATAAAACTGGTTGCGCTTGTCCCAGCCTTTAATCGCGCCGCCCGCCAGCGACAATTCGGGATGGGCGGCCACTTTTTCGGGGTCGAAGAAATTCATGCTGCCCAAGCCGTCGCAACTCGGGCAGGCACCGACGGGATTGTTGAAACTGAACAGGCGCGGTTCCAATTCGGGCAGGCTGTAGGAACACACCGGGCAAGCGAAGCGGGCGGAAAACCAATGTTCTTCGCCGCTGTCCATATCCAAAGCCAGTGCGCGCTCGCCGCCGTGGCGCAGGGCGGTTTCGAAACTTTCCGCCAGCCGCTGTTTGATGTCGTCGCGCACTTTGATGCGGTCGATGACCACGTCGATATTGTGTTTGAAATTTTTTTCCAGCTTCGGCACTTCATCCAGCGTGTACACTTCGCCGTCCACGCGCACGCGGGCAAACCCCTGCGCCTGCAAATCGGCGAAAAAGTCCGCAAACTCCCCTTTGCGCTCGCGCACGGCGGGGGCGAGAATCATCACGCGGCTGTCTTCCGGCATTTTCAAGACGGCGTCCACCATCTGCGATACGGTTTGGCTGGAAAGCGGCAAATCGTGTTCGGGGCAATAGGGCGTGCCGACGCGGGCATACAAAAGGCGCAGGTAGTCGTGGATTTCCGTCACCGTGCCCACGGTGGAACGCGGGTTGTGGCTGGTGGATTTCTGCTCGATGGAAATCGCCGGCGACAGGCCCTCAATCAAATCCACATCGGGTTTGTCCATCATCTGCAAAAACTGGCGCGCATAGGCGGAAAGGCTTTCCACATAACGCCGCTGCCCCTCGGCGTAGAGCGTATCAAACGCCAGCGACGATTTGCCGCTGCCGGACAGACCTGTTACCACCACCAGCTTGTGGCGGGGGATGTCGAGGTCGATGTTTTTCAGATTATGCGTGCGCGCGCCGCGGATACGGATGGTGTCGTTGTCGTGGGAATGTTTGTGGTCGTGGTTGCACATGATGGATAGGCCGTCTGAAAGTGGACAATAAAACAGCTTATTGTAGCACTTTTCAGCGCGCTATCCCCGTCTATTCACCTTAAACCGTCAAGCATTAAGGCAGCTTCGGAGCAAAGCGCCATGCGCCTAAATCCAGCCCCAGCTCGAAAATATCCAGACTGCCGACGGCCACGCGCACCAGCCGCAGGCAGGGGTAGCCCGCTTTGGCCGTCATGCGGCGCACCTGGCGGTTTTTGCCCTCGGTGATTTTGATTTCCAGCCAGAAATCGGGTACGGTTTTGCGCTCGCGTATCGGCGGATTGCGCGGCCAGAGTTTATCCGCTTCGCCCGCGTCTAATACGCGCACTTTGGCAGGGCGGGTGACAAAGTCGCCCAAATCCACGCCGCGCCGCAACAGCGCCAAGCGGCTTTCATCGGGCATGCCTTCAACTTGCGCCCAGTAGGTTTTTTCCTGCTTGTGGCGCGGGTCGGCAATACGCGCCTGCAGGCGGCCGTTGTCGGTCAGCAGCAGCAGGCCCTCGCTGTCGGTATCCAGCCGCCCGGCGGGATAAAAGCCGGGCAGATCGATATAATCTTTCAGCGCGGCGTGTTTTTCATGCGCGGAAAACTGGCAGATGACGCCGTAAGGTTTGTTGAATACGATTAAATCTTTCACATCTTTCATTTTTCAGACGGCCTTTGCAAGCAGGCGCGGCGGAACAGGCCGCAAACGGGTTATTGTACCGCAGAACCCGCTTGCCGGCAGAGGGCAAAGGCCGTCTGAAAAATGCAGGATACCGCGGCTGCGCTGCCATTAGCGCAAGGCAAACGGCAGGGCGCAAGGCTGCCGGAAATCGCGATATTTTTATTTTTGCTATAGTCTATAGTCGGAGAAATGAATTTCTTCGACTATAATTCATCAACTTAACGGGTTTTCCCAAATTCGGGCTTGACGCCCGCAGCGGCTGCCAGTATAGTTCGGGTTTCCTTAGGAGTAATGGCTGAGAGGCTGAAGGCACTTCCCTGCTAAGGAAGCATGTGGGGTCAACCTGCATCGAGGGTTCGAATCCCTCTTACTCCGCCACATATCAATCCCAAGCTGTTACAGCTTGGGATTTTTATTATGTTTTTTCGTAAAAACAATATGTTGGCGCATCAGGCCGGTGTGGGGTATGGCGCTGATCATGCGGCTTTTATGGGGGTTTATACCGTTTTTGTGGTATTTTATTTGTTATCTGTGATGGTAGCCGGGCGGATAAAACCCGGCATTCAAGCTCTTTTCTTCTTCACAACTTAAAAA
>NZ_BCWL01000070.1 GCF_001592185.1 Bergeriella denitrificans NBRC 102155 | reverse complement strand
AGGTAAGGGGTTCGGGGCGTGTTATTGCGGGAAAAGACCGCCTTGTATCATTTTGTTTTGAATTTACTATATATTCCGTGTTATCCGGCTATGCTCGCCGACAATACGGTCGGGCAGAAACTCATAAAGAAAACCCGCTTGGAGAAGCGGGTTTCCGTAGCTGCGAATTAATCTGCGGGAGATTAACCTTTGCGTGCAGGCAGTTTTTCTTTGATGCGTGCCGCTTTACCGGTCAGGCCGCGTAGGTAGTACAGTTTGGCGCGACGCACGTCACCGCGGCGTTTTACTTCGATTTTCTCTACGTTCGGAGAGTACAGTTGGAACGTACGCTCAACGCCTTCGCCGCTGGAGATTTTGCGGACGATGAAGTTGCTGTTCAGGCCGCGGTTGCGACGGGCAATCACCACGCCTTCGTAAGCCTGCAGACGGCTGCGGTTACCCTCTACCACGCGCACGGATACGACTACGGTGTCGCCCGGAGCGAATTCGGGGATGTCTTTGTTCAGGCGAGCGATTTCTTCTTGCTCTAATTGTTGAATCAGGTTCATTGTTTTTCCTAAATTATGATTGGATTTCCCGTTGCTCCGGCTCGCTGCCCTGTTCGGACAGGATTTCCTGCAGGAGGCGGGATTCCTTTGGGATTAAATCGCGCTTTTCCAATAAATCGGGGCGGCGCGCCAATGTGCGTTGCAGCGATTGTTTCAACCGCCACTCTGCGATTAAGGCATGATTGCCCGAGCGTAACACTTCGGGTACGCCCATGCCTTGAAACTCTACGGGTTTGGTGTAGTGCGGGCAGTCCAACAGGCCGTCTGAAAACGAATCCTGCTCGGCAGACTGCATATCGCCCAATACACCGGGCACCAATCTCAATACCGCGTCCATCAGCATCATCGCGGGCAGCTCGCCGCCGGAGACAACGAAATCGCCGATGCTGATTTCTTCGTCTACGCTGCTTTGCAGCAGGCGTTCGTCTATGCCTTCGTAGCGGCCGCACAGCAAAATCAGATTGGGCTCTGCCGCCAGCGCCGCTGCTTTTTGATGGGTCAGCGGTGTGCCTTGCGGGCTGAGGTAAATGACTTTGGCTGCGCCGTTGCAGGCTTGCCTGGCTTCGTCAATCGCGGCTTTCAGGGGCGGCGCCTGCATAATCATGCCGGGCCCGCCGCCGAAAGGGCGGCTGTCGATATAGCCGAGCGGGTTGTCGGCAAAGCGGCGCGGGTTGATGGCCTGAAAGCGCCAAAGCTGCTGCTTGAGGGCGCGGCCGGTCACGCCGTGGCCGGTGATGCTGTCGAACATTTCCGGAAACAGGGTGATGCTTTGGATAAACATCAGTAATCCAAACCCCAATCGACGTTGATGGTGCGGCTGTCGTGATCGACTTCGCCGACATATTGCGAAACGAAGGGAATCAGCTTTTGGCCGTATGCGCCTTCGACCACCAATACATCGTTGGCGCCGGTTTCCAGAAGGTTTTTGACTTGTCCGAACACGATGCCGTCGCGGTTGACAACGCTCATGCCGACTAAGTCTGCCCAATAGTATTCGCCTTCTTCTGCGGGGGCGAATGCTTCGCGCGGGATTTCGATGGTGTAGCCGCGCAGGGCGAAAGCCCGGTCGCGGTCGTCGATGCCTTCGAATTTGACCTGCAGCTCGTCACCGGCCACTTTGCCGGCTTCCACGGATACGGTCAGGGTATTGCCGTCTTTGCTTAACAGCCACTCGGGGTAGTCCAGCAGGCTGTCGCTGTATTCGGTGGAAGCTGAAACTTTAACCCAGCCTTTGATGCCGAATACGCCTTTGATGTAGCCCATGGCTACCCGTTGTTGAGTGTCGGTCATGGCGATAGTCGGTCATTAAGCGGCGATTTTTTGCTCTTTAACCAGTTTGGCTACGGCTTCGCTGACTTGTGCGCCTTGGGCAATCCAGTGGTTCAGACGCTCGGCGTTGAAGCGTACGCGCTCTTGTTTTTCGTTGGCAACGGGGTTGTAGAAGCCCACGCGCTCGATGAAGCGGCCGTCGCGGCGGTTGCGTGAATCGGTAACGACAACATTGTAGAACGGACGGTGCTTAGAACCACCGCGGGCCAAACGGATAACTACCATTTTTGAATCCTTTTGAGAAAATCGGAGAATATAAGAAACCGCCCATTTTAGGGTAATTTGTGGTTTTCATGCAAGCATTTATTGCTGGAATTTGTGTTTGCGCCCTTCGGGTGTGGCAGAAAGGCCGAGCTTGGCTTGACAGAGGTCTTTGTCCTGCGTGCCGGCAATCAGGGTAAAACCGGTTTTTTCGGCCAGCTTGAGCATGGCTGTGTTGCTTTTGAGAATTTCGGCGCTCATGCTTTGGTAGCCTTGCGCGGCGGCCAGCTCAATAATCAGATGCATCATTTCGGCGGCCAGCCCGCTGCCGCGCACGCTTTCGTCGAGCGTGATGCCGAATTCGCATTCGTCGCGCGAGAGGCGGGAGAAGCGGCTGACGGCCACGATGCGTCCTTCGGCGTTTTCGGCGATAAACGCGCCTTCGCAGCTGTAATCGAGGCGGCTGAAACGGGCAAGGGTGGGGGGCGGCAGCTCGTTGGTTCGGGTTAAAAAGCGGGTGTAGCGGGCTTCGGGCGACAGGTTGCGGATAAAGTTTTGCTTGGCTTCGGCGTCTTCCGGCTCAAACGGGCGGACGTGCACGCTGCCACCGCCGCGTAAGGCGATTTCCTGCGGGTAGCCTTCGGGGTAGGGCGCGAGTACGGTTTCGGCCTGCGGCAGGCCGTCGGCGCCGTTTTTGCCGATTAGGCCGACGGCTTCGCCGGTGTTGAGCAGGAAGCCTGCGGCTGCGGCGTTGCGGCTGCGGATAAATTCGGCGGCATTTTGCAGGTGTTTGGCCGCGGCGGGTTGGCGCGGGGCGGAGCGGGCGGCTGCGGGTTTGAAGTCGCTGCTCAGGCCGTTGCTGTCGAGATGGAACAGGATGTCTTGGTTCAGCCGCTCGGTTTTGACGAGAAAGTTCAGGCCGTGCAGCAGGCGGTTGAGCGCGGTTTTCAGACGGCCTGCGTCGAGAAATTCTGCCAGGCGGCTTTGATCCAGCGTGGTAAACGGCGGCAGTACGGCGATGCTGCGGCCTTGGCTGTATGCGGCCAACACCGCGCCGTAATGCGGATGCCGTCTGAAAACCAGACGGGCGGCGGGATAGGCGGGGTTGGCACGGTATTCGGGCAGGCCGAGGGCGTCGGCCAATGCCTGCCAGTCTTGGGCGTCGCGGGCTTTATCGACGGCGGCGGGCTGGATGTTTTTCAGACGGCCTGATTTGGGCGCGGCGCTTTGCTGCAGCCGTTGATGCCGCGCGGCGGTGGTGTTGCGGAAATACAGCGCCTGTAGCGCCTGCTCGGGGCGGCGGAAATGCAGCAGCCCTTCGGCTTGGCGGCTGCTGATGAGCAGGGGCGTGTCGGACTGTTGCGCCAAGCGTTTGAGAATGTGCGCGGCGGCGCGTTCGTCGTCTTCCGCTTTGGGGGCAATCACGGCCAGCAAGGCTTCGGTTTCGCTGTGTTGCAGCTCTTGGGCGGCCAAGCTGCGGAATAGGGCGGGGCTGGGGTGGCTGCCGATATAGCCGTGGCGCGGTATGGTGTGTTCAGACGGCCTGCGTAATTGAATCCGGCAGGCGTGGGCGGGGGCATCCAGCCAGCCGCTGGGGGTGTCGGAAAGAATGGCGGCGCGGGTGGCGGGTTTGAGGTCAGAGAGGGCGGCGTGCAGCGCGGCTTCCAGGCTGCTGTTGCAGAAGACGGGCTGGAAGTCGGCGTGTTCGGCCAAGGCTTCCAGAATGGCGCGTTCTTCTTCGTCAACGGCGTTTGTGCAGTAGAGAATCAGCGGGGTGTGGCGGGTAAACGAGCGGATGGCGCTGAAAAGTTTGCGCGGGTTTTCCAGCGGATTGTAGTGGACGACGGCCACGCGGGTATGGCGGTTGTGGCCGAAGCGGTTGAGCCAGTCGGCGGAGCTGGTCGGGGTCAGGGCGTATTGCAGGCTGATGTGGCGCGATACGCCCTGCTGCATTTGGCGCAGCATCAGGCTGATTTCGCTGCTGACGGCATCGGCGCCGGTCAGCAGGGCGGTGTGTCCGGCGGGGAAGTCGGGCAATGCGCCGGCGTTCAAGCCTTGCGCGGGCAGCTGGATGCCGGCGCTGTTGCAGATGCTGATGTTTAAGTCGGCGCCGTGGTGTTTTTTCACGGCTGCGGCTGCGGCGCGCCATTCGTCGTCGGAGCGGGTTTCCCAGTCTTGCACGGCGATGACGTGGTGCAGACCCTGTTTGCGGCAAGCGCGGAACAGGGCGTCGTAGCCTGCGGGTGGAATAACGGCCAGCACCAGGTCGGCCGGCTCGCTGATTTTGCTGAGGGCAGAATGGGCTTGGAGGCCGGCTACGGTTTTGTGGCGCAGGTTGACGGGCGTGATTTTGCCTTGATAGGCCGAGCCGAGCAGGGCGCTGAGTATGCGCTCGCCGAGACTGTGCGCCCGCTCGCTTGCGCCGACGAGAATGATGTGCTGAGGGCTGAAGAAGTAACCGGGCATGGGTTGGGCGGGCATGGGCTGCTCCTTGGGTTTGTAGGGTTATAAAGGCCGAGACTTTTGCAAAAAAATAGAAATAGCCAAAAAAACGTTTGTAGGGGCGGGTTTTACACCCGCCTGAGGTCAATCTATTGTGTCTATAGTCGGAGAGTAAATTCTGCTAGGGCGTTGGCTCGCCTTGTCGTACTATCTGTACTGTCTGCGGCTTGCCGCCTTATATCAGAATTTACTCTCCGACTATAGTTGCAAAAGTCTCAGGCCGTCTGAAAAGTTCAGACGGCCTGATGCTGTTATACCGCTTTGGCCGCTTTTTCAGACGGCTTTTTCTTCGGCAGGATAAAGCGGACGTTCAAGCCGTTGGGCTTGATGTTTTCTGCCATGATTTTGCCTTCGTGCTGGTCGATGATGTGCTTGGCCAAAGCCAGCCCCAGCCCCGTGCCTTGTTTGCCGGCGCTGGAGTCGGCGCGGTAAAAGGCGGTGAAGATGTGCGGCAGCTGCATTTCGTCCACGCCCGGGCCGTTGTCGGCGATGTCGATAATCCAGTGTTTGCCGTCTTGGCAGACTTTGACCTGAATGGTGCTGCCCTCAGGGCTGTAATTCATGGCGTTGCGGATGATGTTGTCAAACGCGCGGTAGAGATAGCGTTCGTTGCCGTTGAGGGTGGCGTTGGCCGGGATTTTGGCATCGGGCACCAAGCGCACGGTCTGGCGGTTTTGCTGGGCAACGGTTTGGCTGTCTTCCACCAGATTGCTGAGAAAGGGCAGCAGCAGCATGCTTTCTTTTTCCAGCGGTACGTTGGAGGTTTCCAGCCGCGACAGGGTGAGCAGCTCGCCGACCAGTAAATCCATGCGGGTCAGCTCGCCTTCCAGCCGCTTGAGGTATTGCTCCTGCTTTTGCGGCTGCGCCTGAATCAGGCCGATGATGGCCTGCATACGCGCCAGCGGGGAGCGCATTTCGTGGGAAACGTGGTGCAGCAGGTGGCGCTCTTTGGCGACGAGTTTTTCCAGTTTTTCGGCCATTTTGTCAAACTGCCCGGCCAGCTGCGAGAGCTCGTCGTCGCGGTCGTCCATCTGCTGGGAGATGCGGGTGGTCAGTTCGCCGTTGGCCACTTTGTTCATACCGTTGCCGAGGATGCGGATGGGCTTGGTGATGTTGTTGGCCAAAATGTAGGCCATCAGGAGGCCGACGAGAATGATAAAGGAGAGAATGATGAATTCGTGCCAAATCGGGGCAAGCGGCAGGCCGGGGATAAACAGGGTGCTGTGCAGACGCTTGGCCTGATGGTTGTCCCAGCCTCGGATGAAGAAGAGGTATTCTTCGCCGAAGCGCCCGTATTCGATGTGCGCCAGCTCGGAATCGGGGTTGTTGACGGCGAATACGCGGGCGCGCTCGATGGTGCGGTTGTCGATGTGGCGGCCGAGAATGTCTTTTTTCTCGTCGCCGGAAATCACGAATACGGCGTTGGATACGGGATTATGCCGCCATTCGTTGAGCAGGTCGCGCGCGCCGGCGTCTCCGCGCGAACGGAAGGCGGAGACGATGCTGTTCATCAGCGTGGTTTCGATGGTACGACGCTGGTTGAACTGGTTTTCGGCCAAGGTGTTCTGCACCAGCCAGAATGAAAAACTCGCCACAAAGATTGCGCAGATAATCACTGCGCAAAATGTGGCGAAGATGCGTTGGAACAGTTTCATACCGTATCAGTTTTTGACAAACAGGTAGCCTAAGCCGCGTACGGTCTGAATCAGCGATGCATCGCCGAGCTTGTGGCGGATGCTGGAGATGTGTACGTCGATGCTGCGGTCGAATTTGGCCAGCTTGCGGTCGAGCGCTTCCACGGAGAGGGTTTCTTTGCTGACCACTTGTCCGGCGTGGCGCATCAAGACTTCCAGCAGGTTGAACTCGGTGCTGGTCAGTTCCAGCGGGGTGTCTTTGATGGTGGCCTGGCGTTTGGCCGGGTAGAGTACGACATCGCTGACGGCAATGCTGTTGGGCGTATTGCTTTGCTCGCCGCTGTTTTGGGCGCGGCGCAGGATGGCGTTGATGCGCGCCAGCAGCTCGCGCGGGGTGCAGGGTTTCGGCACATAATCGTCGGCGCCCATTTCCAGGCCGATGATGCGGTCGATATCGTCGCCTTTGGCGGTGAGCATGATAATCGGCACGGTGCTTTGCGCGCGGACGTTTTTCAATACGTCCAGGCCGTTCATTTTCGGCATCATGGAGTCGAGCACGACTACATCGTATTGGCCGGTCAGGATTTCGTGTACGCCTGCTTCGCCGTCGGGTACGCTGTGTACGTTCAGACCTTCTGCGGTCAGGTACTCGGTCAGCAGTTCGGTCAATAAAGCGTCGTCATCTACCAATAATACGCGGCTCATGGAATTTCCTTTTTGTGGGTTGTCTGATCGGAAAATGGGGGCGCGTGCCGCAGATGCAAGGGCGGCGCGGCGGCCGGATGCCTGCGCGGGCAGGCGGGACTTTTCCGATTAAGAGATTTTCATCTTAACATACAATAATGTATTTCTGATAGCGGATTTCGCGGCGGGTTTGCGCTTTTTTGCAATGGGTGTAACGGGCTTTACATTTTTTCAGACGGCTTTTGCACACGCGATGCCGTCTGAAAAATGTATGGCCGCGCCATCAGCTGCAGGGCTTGGCGGCGGAGCGGCCGGGTGTCTCGGCAAAAGCGCGGCAGTCGGCCAGCAGCTTGGGCAGCAGGGGCGCAAAGGCGGCATTGGCGCGGACTTTGCGGGCGTAAAACGGCATTTGGTAGGGATAGTAGTAATACATGGCCTGCATCCATTGCGCGCCGCGCTCGGTTTCGCCCTTGCGGTAGAGGTAGAGGCCGGCCTGGTGGGCGTTGGCATACGGGCGGTAGCTTAAAGCATCGATGGCGGCCTGCTCCGCCCAGGGCTGCACGTCGGCATCGGCGGGGTCGGCGCGGCGCGTAAGGTTCAGCTCGGCGTAGTAGCGCAGCATCGGCGATTGTTCGGCAATACGGCGCAAACCGGCGGTTTGTTCGGCAGCTTGGGCGGCGGTTTCGTTTTTGGCTTGGCGGCTGTAGCGGGTCAGCTCGGTATATTGCCAGCCCAGATGCACAATGCCGGCCGCCAGTACCACGGTTGCGACGCTGCCGGCCAGCTGGCGCAAACGCGGCGCGGCGGCCGGAGCAGGATCGGCAGCAGGCGAGAGCGAGAGCATGACGGCAAACGGGGTCAGGAAATAGATATACCACAGCGGATATTCAAGCATGCTGTGGCACAGCGATACCGTCAGCAGCGCCAGCGGCAGCAGCGACGCAGGCGTGGCGGGGCGGCGCAGCATGGGGCGCAGCGCGGCGGCCAGGCAGGCGGCGGCCAGCAGCGTACCCGCCAGCCCCGTTTCCGCCAGCAGCTGCAGCACGATATTATGAGAATGCGTAAACAAAACGCTGAGAATATTGTTGGAAAACGTGTGGGTTTCGGCGTGTAGCAGGAAGCTCTGGCGGGCAAAGCCGTTCCAGCCGTGGCCGAGCCACGGGGCGGATTGGAAGGCCTGCCAGGCTTTGCTCCACTCGATATCGCGTGCCGAGCCTTGGAAGCCGCCACCGGCCACGCGTTCCGCAGCCGTTTGATAGCCGCCTGCGCCCAGCCAGTCGAGCAGCGGCGCCATGCCGAATTGAAACAGGGCGGCCAATATCAGCGCCAGCAGCATAAAGCGGACCACGCGGGCGGATTCGCGGCCGCCGTACCAACGCCAAAACGGCAGCAGCATACCGACGGCCATCAGATAGGTAAAAATCGTGCGTGAGTTGACCAAGCCCAATACCGCAGTCAGCAGCACCAGCAGCCATACGCCTGCCCACGCGGGGATTTTACGCATACCGGCCAGCCAGCCCGCCGCCAGAATGCCCCACATCAGATAATGCCCCAAATGATTGCGCTGGCCGAGCTGGCCGTTGATGCCGTCTTTGCCGCCCGCCGCCAGAATGCCTTTAAACCATTCCGCGCCCGCCCAGCCTTTAAACTGCATAAAGGCAATGACCGCCTGCAGCAGCGCCCCGATAAGCAGCGCGCCCGCAAATACGGACACCACGCGTGTTTGGCCGTATCGGGTCATCCAGCCTTGGCACGCCCAAGCCGTTAGCGCGAGCACGGCAAACGTGCCCACCACCATATCGCTCATGCCGGGGTAGGTCAGATGCAGCACACGCGCCTGCAGCCACCAAAACGCCGCCAGCAGCAGAAAGCCGACGGCAGCGGCAGGCAGACGCACCCGCAGCAGCCCGCAATAAGCCGCCGCCGCACACAAAAACAGCGCGCCCAGCAGCGAGCCGCTTTCCAGATAAAAGCTCGACAGCGGGCCGACGCGGTAAAGGGAGAGAAACGGTGCAACATTTATCCACAAAAAGCCGATCCACAGCAGCGCAAGATGCTGCTTGGGCATAGGCGTGCCGTCTGAAAAACGCGTCTGCATCAGCGCCCCGCTTTTTTGTGTTGCGCCGCAAAAGCCACGCAGGCAGTGAAAAACACCACGCAGAGCAAAACCGCCGCCGCCGCGCACCAACGCCCGGCAGCATCCGCGTCAAACAGGCGCATAAAGGCTTCGGCAAAATAAATCAAAATCAGCATAGCGCTGTATTGGTAGGTATAGATTTTGCCTTTCAAAATTCCTGCCAGCGGCAGGCAGAGCGGCAGTGCCTTGAGTGCGAGCCAAGAGCCGCCGGGGCGCAGGGGTGCGAGCCAAAGCTCCCACGACAGGCTCAGCGCAATCAGCGCAATCAGGCTGACGCAGGCAGCGGGGTAGGACCAGTGTTGTTTGAATCGGTTTGTCATGACGGTGTGCAATCAAAGTGTGGAATATGCCGTATGAAAAATGCGTGTTTTCAGACGGCATATCGGGGAATAGGGCTTATTATATAGTCGAAGAGTAAG
>NZ_BCWL01000069.1 GCF_001592185.1 Bergeriella denitrificans NBRC 102155 | reverse complement strand
TATATATAATAAATTCTTTGCTGCAAAAAAGGGAAAAAATTTCGGCAGCAGGCGCTGTTTTCAGACGGCTTTTAATGCCGCCAAACACTCATCCGCCGCGCTGATGCCCGACTGCACCGCCGCTTCCAGAGTGGCGGGATAGCGCGGGTGCAGGTAATCGCCGGCGGGGAAGATGCGGCGGCGGTGCAGCCAGGCCAAATCGGGCGGCACGCGGCCGGCGGCTGCGGCGTGGGTGGCGCGTTTTTCGGTAATCACCTGCGCGGCCAGCGGCTCGCCGACATCGGGGCAGACGCGCAATACGTCGGCATGCACCGCCGCCGCCCAATCTTCCGCTTTGCCGATGCCGCATTGCCCGGACACGCTGATAACGGCGGCGATTTCGTTGTCCGGCAAACCGAGCGCGCCGCGCCGTATCAGCCATTGCGCCGTGCCGTCTGAAAAACCGGTCAATGCGGCGGGCAGCGCGACGGGGCGGGCATAGCGCAGATACACGGTGGTAATCGCATGATGGCGGATATTGCGGTAGGCCGTCTGAATATCGGCGGGCGTATCGTCGGGCAGCAGGGCGGCAGCGTGTTGCGGGGCAACGGCCATAATCACGGCATCGAAGGTTTCGCCGCCGATCGATATGCGCCCGTCGGGCAGCGGGCAGGGCTGCGGCGCGCGGGTGCTCAGGCGGATATCCGCACCGTGGCGGCGCAGATAGGCCAGCGCGGGCTCGGCCATGATGCTGCCCAAATCGCGCTTGGGTATCAGATAATCACTGCTGCTTTTTGCTGCCCACACGCCGTCGCGCAGCACATGGGCAAGGGTGTTCAGCGAGGCCGTTTCCAAAGGCGTGTTGAGCGCGCCCCATACCAGCGGCTGCCAAAATCCGGTCATCAGCTTACGCGGTACACGGCGGCGGCGCAGCCAGTCGGCAACGCTGCAATCGGCGCGGGCGGCGGCGTGATGCCGTTTCAGCGCGGCCATATCGCGCAGCAGGCGGACTTTTTGGCCGAGCGGGGCGTTTTTACCGAGCAGCACACCAACGGCAAGATGCAGCGGCGCGGGCAGCGGAGCCGTCTGAAAACGCAGGCCGTCGTGCAGATACCATTGCAGCGGCAGGCGCAGAAAAGCATTTTGTTCGTTAACACCGATGCGCGTCAGCAGCGCGGAAACGCTGCGGTAGGCGCCGATGCAGATGTGCTGCCCGTTGTCGAGAAAGCTGAAGCCGTGGCTGCCGCCGCCCGAAGCACGCGCCCGCCCGCCCGCTTTGCGCCCGGCTTCAAACAGGGTCAGGTCGGCGCGGCGCACAAGCTGCACGGCGGCGGACAAACCGGCCCAGCCTGCGCCGATAACGGCGATTTTCGGACGTGTGCGTGTGGGTGTCATGGCGGTATCTGTAAAGTATGGTTATTGAACACGGGATAATATATTTCAGTAAGCTATCTTCTCCACCGTTTTTAACGGGGGTTAGGGTGGGGCTTGATTGATAGGCCGCTTTGGCCTGCCCCCATCCTAACCTTCCCCCGCAGGGCGGGGGAAGGGACAGGTTGCTGGATTTTAACGGATGCTGTATTCCTCAACCGTTGGCCTTATCCCAAAACAATATTATGTATTCCTGAACCAACATCATGTATTTTCAGACGGCCTGCGGCGGCTTCAGGGCTTGAAGCCGAACAGCCAGGTTTTCAGGGCAATGCGTTTTTTGCGCGGCGAGGGAATGGCGATTTTGTAGCGCAACACATTTTGCACGCCGTCGCGCTCGATTTCTTCCAGCAGCGCGTAATAAATGGCGGCCATAATCAGGCCGGCTTTCTGCTTTTTGCGGTCGGCATCGGGCAGCAGGGCCACGGCTTCGCGGTAGGTCGCGCGGGCGCGGGCGGCCTGGAAGGTCATCATTTCGGCAAAAGCGGCATCGGGCTTGGCCTGCATGATAACGGCAGCGGGTACGTCGAATTGCTGCAAGTCTGCCATCGGCAGGTAAATGCGGCCGTTGCGCGCGTCTTCGCCGACATCGCGGATGATGTTGGTCAGCTGCAGGGCCAAGCCCATTTTGTCGGCATACGCCAGCGTTTGCGGGTCGCTGAAGCCCAAGATGCGGGCAATCAGGCAGCCGACGGCGCCGGCAACGCAGCGGCAGTAGCGTTTTAAATCGTCAAAAGTCTGATAACGCACCTGATTTAAATCCATCTGCATACCGTCGATTAATTCCGCCAGCTCGCCGTGCGGCAGGGCAAATGGCGGGGCGATGCTTTTTAAGGCTTGGTTGACGGGATGCTCGGGCGTTTCGCTGCCGAATACTTTGGCTAAATCGCCGCGCCACCAGTGCAATGCGGCTTGGGCGACACCGAGATCGGAGCAGTCGTCGGCCACATCGTCGAGCTCGCGGCAGAAGGCATACAATACCGTCATGGCATCGCGCTGCGCCTGCGGCAGAAAGCGGAAGCCCGATAAGAAGCTGGAGCGGCTTTCGGCGGTTTTTTGACGGCAGTAGTCTAAGGGTTGCATGGCGGTTTCGGTCGGTTGGTTATCGGGGGTGCGGCAAGGGGCGCGGTTTTCAGACGGCCTGTGTTACACGGCTTGGCGCTTGTGGCGGATTTCCCAGCATTGGTGGATTTTTTTGTTGCGGAAGTCTTCGGGCACGGAGTGTTTGGATACGTCTTTGATGTCGAAGGTTTCGCTCAGGGCTTCGTCTAAAGTAAAGCTGCGCAGGTTGTTGGAGAAATACAGCAGGCCGTCTGAATCCAGCAGCGCCATCGCGCCTTGAATCAGCTTGGCTTGGTCGCGCTGGATGTCGAGAATGTCGAGCATTTTTTTGCTGTTGGAAAAGCTCGGCGGATCCATCACAATCAGGTCGAAGGTTTTGCCCTCGGCGGCGGCGTTTTGCAGATATTGGAACACATCGGCGCGCACGATTTGGTGCCGTCCGGTATCGATGCCGTTGAGCTCGAAATTGCGCTTGGCCCAATCAAGATAGGTGTTGGACAAATCCACGGTTTCGCTGGATGCCGCGCCGCCCGTGGCTGCGTAAACAGTAAAGCTGCCGGTATAGGAAAACAGGTTGAGAAAGCGCTTGCCCGCCGCTTGTTCGCCGACTTTTTTGCGGGTGTTGCGGTGGTCGAGAAACAGGCCGGTATCGAGGTATTTGTCGAGATTGACCCAAAAGCGGCGGCCGTGTTCGCCGACTACGAAATCTTCGCCCGCGCGGCCGGTTTTCTCATATTGCTGCAAACCTTTTTGGCGCGCGCGCCGCTTGAGATGGATTTGCTCGGGCGCAAAGCCGGTAACGAACATTACGGCTTCCTGCACGCGGGCGAGCCAGTCTTCGTATTCTTCGGGCGGCATCAGCCAGCCGGTATCGTATTCCTGCAGATGGATTTGGTCGCCGTACACATCGACGGCAAAAGGAAACTGCGGAATGTCGCGGTCGTAAAGACGCCAGGCTTCGATGCCGTTGCGCCGCGCCCATTTCATCAGGTGTTTGGTGTTTTTGCCCAAGCGGTTGGCAAAAGGGGTGATGTCCATAAATCGTCCGATACCGTTAACCAATTATGCCCGATGCCGCCTTTTTCAGACGGCCTGAATGCCTGAAAAAAGGCAAAGCGGCCGGAAAGCGGCGCGCGTGCAGTCGGGTAAAGCCGCATTTTACCGTAATTAACGCCGCCGCGCTTGACCGATTGCGGCGCAGTCTATATTATCCGCGCTTCGCCTTTGTTTATGAAGCCATCGTCTTCAAACCTATCCGCCGCCCCGTATTTGCCGGGCGCGCTTTCCAGTGTTGCTGGGGCAAGACCCCCATGCGTATGTGCAGGTTGTCGCCGATGTTGAACCACAAGCCCAGAGCTTGCGACAACCGTGTAACTTTCAGACGGCTTTTGCGCCGCATCTTCCGTTACTCTCCATTGCTTCAGGCCGTCTGACACACGTCGGATAAGCGCCCGCGTACCCGTGCCGCCGATCGGCTGCACGCAGCAGGCCGCACTCCGATGATGCTGCGGGCGGATTGTGTTGTTGTCCCGTCAGGATAGTCATGTCTATTAAATTTGCCGATTTACACCTCGATAAAAACATTTTGTCCGCCCTCAGCAGCGCCGGCTACGAATCCCCGACGCCGATTCAGGCGCAATCCGTACCGCTTGCCCTCGAAGGCCGCGACATCATGGCATCGGCGCAAACCGGCTCCGGCAAAACCGCCGCCTTCCTGCTGCCCACCCTGCAGCGTCTGACCCGCCGCAGCGAAAAACCGGGCAAAGGCCCGCGCGCGCTGGTGTTGACCCCGACCCGCGAATTGGCCGCCCAAGTCGAGAAAAACGCGCTGACTTACGCCAAAAACATGAAATGGTTCCGCACCGTCAGCATCGTCGGCGGCGCATCCTTCGGCTACCAAACCCGCGCCCTGAGCAAGCCGGTTGACTTAATCGTCGCCACCCCCGGCCGCCTGATGGACCTGATGCAAAGCGGCAAAGTCGATTTCAGCCGCCTGGAAGTGCTGATTCTCGATGAAGCAGACCGCATGCTGGACATGGGCTTTATCGACGACATCGAAACCATCGTCGAAGCCACCCCCGCCGACCGCCAAACCCTGCTGTTTTCCGCTACATGGGACGGCGCCGTCGGCAAGCTCGCCCGCAAGCTGACCACCAATCCCGAAGTCGTCGAAATCGAGCGCGTGGACGACCAGGGCAAAATCGAAGAGCAGCTTCTGTATTGCGACGATATGCGCCACAAAAACCGCCTGCTGGACTTTATCCTGCGCGACGCCAATATCGACCAATGCGTGATTTTCACCTCCACCAAAGCCATGACCGAAGTGCTGGCCGACGAGCTGTATGAAAAAGGATTCGCCGCCAACTGCCTGCACGGCGATATGCCGCAAGGCTGGCGCAACCGCACCCTGATGGACTTACGCAAAGGCCGCTGCAAAATCCTGGTCGCCACCGACGTAGCCGCACGCGGCATCGACGTACCGACCATCACCCACGTCATCAACTACGACCTGCCCAAACAGGCCGAAGACTACGTACACCGCATCGGCCGCACCGGCCGCGCCGGCCGCACCGGCATTGCCCTGACCTTTGCCGAAGTGAACGAATACGTCAAAGTACACAAAATCGAAAAATACATCGACCGCAAATTAAACGAAGTCACCATCGAAGGCCTGGAGCCGACCCGCAAACGCAAATCCGCCGCCGCCAAACCGAAAGGCAAAGGCGGCTGGGGCGGTAAAGGCGGCTACGGCAGCCGCGACCGCAAATTCGGCGACAAAAAGCCCGGCGAGAAAAAATTCGGCGGCAAACGCAGCGAAGGCGGCTTTGGCGGCAAACCCAAAGGCGACGGCTTTAAAAAATCCGAAGGCTTCCAAGGCAAACGCAAAACCGGCGGCTTCGGCGGCAAGGGCGGTTTTGCTAAAGGTAAGCGCGGGTAAGCGTTTATATAAACAAGCTGCTTTTTAGGTAGTTCACGATAAGAAGCAGGCACGGAACAAGCCGTCTGAAAAATGACCCGGAAGAGGTTTTATACCTTTCCGGGTCATTTTTCAGACGGCTTTTTTGATGCGGATAAGGCTTTCCGTGATGAATGTAGTGCCATGTAGCTTGATTTTGTAAAAATAAAT
This sequence comes from Bergeriella denitrificans NBRC 102155, assembly GCF_001592185.1. GTDB lineage: Bacteria > Pseudomonadota > Gammaproteobacteria > Burkholderiales > Neisseriaceae > Neisseria > Neisseria denitrificans. Next base: position 3,883 of record NZ_BCWL01000069.1, on the reverse strand, counting down.
TAATTTAAAACATATGGTTATCAATTTTTTGGAGTAAAAACCTCAAAAATCGATAGACATTGTGTTTGTTTTGTATAAAATAATTATACAAATTGTATTCAATTTAGGGATGTTAAGATTCCGGTCTCGACAATCATTCATTTACCGGAATCACCATGAGTAAAACCAATATAGACCGCAAACTGCTGATGGCGGAAACGCTGCGCCGCCGTATTTTGGCTATGGAGCTGAAGCCCGGGGCGGTGGTGGACGAAATTAAGCTGGGGGAGGAATTCGGTATTTCCCGCTCGCCGGTGCGCGAGTTGATTCGGCAGATGGCGGCGGAGGGGTATCTCGAATTGGAAGAAAACCGCGCCGCACGGGTGTCGGGCATGGGCTACGACGCGCTGCGTAACTTCTTTTTAGCCGCGCCGCTGCTGTATGCGGTAACGGTGCGCCTAGCGGCGGAAAATGCGTCTGCAACAGAGATTGCGGCTTTGAAGGATATTCAGCTCGAAGTGGCGAAAGCCGCGCGCGAGGGCGATACGGAAGGAAGCGTTTACCACAACAACCGCTTTCATTCGGCCATCGGCAAAATGGCGCACAACCCTTATCTGATACCCAGCATGGAGCGCGTGTTAATCGACCATGCGCGCTTGGGCAAATTGTTTTACCACCGCGAGGCCGGTGCGGATATGCAGCAGGATGCCTATAAAGCGGTGGCGCAACATGATGAAATTATTGAGGCGATAGAGCGGCGCGACGGCGATGCTGCGGTTCTGCTGATGCGGGAACACATGGAGCTGTCGCGGCGCCGGATGGCGGAATATGTCGTTCCCTCAGGTCTGGAGGAGGAGTCCGGTTTGTAGATTGACCGGCCTTTTCAGGCCGTCTGAAACTTGATGAAGGTTTCGGCAATCGGGAACAGTCTGCTGTCTATAACAATAAGACTGACGTCCGTTTGCAAGGAGAAAACATGATTCAAGTGAATGCTTTGCCTGATGATGACCGTGCCTGCGGTTGGTATCATACTTCTCAGCCACGCCAAGCCAAGCCTGCCCATTCGGGCCACAGCCGCGCGCGTTGGGCGGTATTGGGTGCGGGCTATGTCGGCCTGGCTGCGGCGCGCCGCTTGGCCGAGCGCTTTCCGGATGACGAAGTGGTATTAATTGAGGCGCAGGAAGTCGGCTTCGGAACGGCCGGGCGCAATGCCGGCTTTGCCATCGACCTGCCTCACGACATCGGTGCTGCGGATTATATAGGCGATTTGGCAGAAGCCAATAAAGTATGGAATTTAAACCGTTTCGGCCAGCAGCAGCTGGTGGCACAGGTGGAGCGTTACGGCATTCCCTGCGAGCTGCGGCATTCGGGTAAATATCAGGCAGCCGTCGAGCCGAGAGGCTTGGCGGTGCTGGAGGCGTACCGTGGCGGCCTCGACCGCTTGGGTGCGCCGTATGAAGTGGTGTCGGGCGATGATTTGCCCGATCACATCGGTACGTCTTTTTATAAAGAGGCTCTGTTTACGCCGGGCACAATTCTGATGCAGCCTTCTGCGCTGGTCAAAGGCTTGGCAGACAACCTACCGGCCAATGTCACCCTCTATGAGCACACGCCCGTCAGCGGCGTGGATTATGGAGACAAAATCACGCTTTCTCACGCAGGCGGTACGCTTACCGTCGATCAATTGGTGCTTGCCAACAATGCTTTCGGCCAGCATTTCGGTTTTCTCAAAGGCCGTTTTATTCCCCTGTTTCTGTATGCGAGCCTGACCCGTCCGTTGACTGCGGAGGAGCAGTCGCGCTTGGGCGGTAAGGATTTTTGGGGCGTCATTCCCGCTGACCCGGGCGGCTCGACAGTACGCCGCACCCATGACAACCGCATTTTGATACGCAACAGCTTCAGCTTCCACCCCAATGGTGTCGGCGACAGACGGAAATTGATGCAGTTTCGCGAAAACCACCGCATTTCGTTTCAGCGGCGTTTCCCCATGCTGCCGGATGTGGATTTCGAATATACCTGGAGCGGCCAGCTGGCGATGACACGCAACCATCAGTCGTTTTTCGGCAAACTGGCGCCGAATGTGTACGCCGCGCTGGGCTGTAACGGTCTCGGAGTGACGCGCGGCACGGCTTCGGGTGTGCTGCTGGCCGACTGGATGGCGGGCGAGCGCAATGACATGGTTGATTTCCTGCTTGCTTCGCCCGGCCCCAACCGCAACCCGCCCGAACCTTTCTTATCGCTGGGCGTGAATTTCAGTTTATGGAACACCTTCCGCAAGGCAGGTTTGGAAGCGTAAGCGTTTTCAGACGGCCTGAGCCGGAGTGCGGCCTTGTTTTGCCTGATTTTAAATGCGGGTAGGGTATGGCCGTCTGAAAATTAACCATACGTTTCCACATCAAGCAGACGATTGTGCAGTGTTGTCTGTACTGCTAATCGGACATGCTGCAGCTTCTTTTGCATTCCCTAATTTGAACAACAATAACAATGCCGTCTGAATGTGCAGTATTCGGTCGGTTTCTACAAGGTTGCGGGCAGAGATGCCCGATAAAAAAGGAGAGAGAAAATGTCGAATAATATATCGATTGAAGATGTGGGCTTAAACCGGTTCCACCGGCTGCTGACGCTGCGTTCGGGCGGCGGCTGGGTGATGGACGGCTATATTTTGAGCATCATCGGCGTGGCTTTGGTGGCGATGTCTGCCGAATTGGGCATTGACGGATTTTGGCAGGGCATGATTGCGGCTTCTGCACTGTTCGGTATTTTTGCCGGGGGTTTTCTCGGCGGTTGGCTGACCGGTCATTTGGGCAGGCAGAAGCTGTATTTCGTCGGCCCGGTATTGTTTACGGTGTGCTCGATTGTGCAGTTTTGGGCGGACTCTGCCTGGCTGGTGTTTTTGTGCCGCTTTATTATCGGTGTCGGCGTCGGTTTTGAATATCCGGTGGCCGGCTCGCTGTTGGTGGAATTTCTGCCGAAAAAATACCGCGGCCCGCGCCTGGCCGGTTTGACGATTTTATGGTTTGCCGGCGCAGCGTTCTCTTATATCGTCGGTATGCTGATTTTGCGCGAATTCGGAGACGAAGCGTGGCGTTGGGTGGTACTCAGCCCCGCGTTTATCGGTATCGCGCTGATTCTGGTGCGCTTGGGTACGCCCGAATCTGCCCGTTGGCTTCTGAGTAAGGGTCGTCATGCGGAAGCTGAAGCGGTGATTAAAAAGGTGTATGGTCAGGAGTTTTCTCTGCGCAACGTGCCGCAGGAAGAGGCTGAGCGCAATGCTTCTGTAATGGATGTGCTGAAAGCCGGCTATGGCCCGCGTATGCTGTTTGTGGCGGTATTCTGGAGCTGCTCGGTGATTCCCGTATTTGCCGTTTATGCGTTTGCCCCGCGGGTGCTGTCGGCGCTCAATCTGCAGGGCGCGTGGGCGGATTACGGCTCGGTATTGATTACCTTGCTGTTTGTGGTCGGCTGTATTATCGGTACGAAACTGGTGAACGGCCTCGGCCGCCGCCCGCTGCTGATTCACAGCTTTTTGTGGTCAGGGCTGGCTTTGCTGGGCTTGGGCTTTTTCTCGGAAGCTTCCGAAATGCTGGTGCTGGCTTTGTTTGGCGCGTATGCGGTCTTTATCGGCGGCGCGCAGGTCTTGCAGCTGGTTTATCCGAATGAGCTGTTTCCCACGGAAGTGCGCTCGCAGGCCGTCGGCATCGGCGCTTCACTGTCGCGCATCGGCGCGGCGGTGGGAACGTGGGCCGTGCCGCTCTCGCTCGACAGCATCGGTATCGGCAATACCATGTATGCCGCCGCAGCTGTAACGCTGCTGGGTTTGCTGGTGTCGGTATGGTTGGCGCCCGAAACCAAAGATTTGGATTTGAAAGACGCCAGCTCTTTAAAGCGTTGAAACCGCACGATT
>NZ_BCWL01000068.1 GCF_001592185.1 Bergeriella denitrificans NBRC 102155 | reverse complement strand
AGCTGCTTATTCTCTCCCCCGTAATGGTGGGGGAAGGGGCAGATTGTGGAAACTCAAAGAGTTTTGCATTTCTCCACAGTTTTCTTATCCCGAACTCACGTTATTGATGATTAAGTTAGTTAGCGATATGCCGTTTTCAGACGGCCTTTTGCCGCTTTCAATCCGTGCTGTCCGACCCTATATTGCAGCCGCGTGTGATAAAGCATGTAAAAACCGCCGCCCGTGCTTGAAAAACCGCCGCTCGAAGCCATAATAAGGCAGCGGGCGGAATGTTGCCGCACCGCACAGCTATCACGGAAACCCATAATGAAAAAAGCCTTATCCGCACTCATCATCGGCCTGCTGTCGGCATCGGCAGGCGCGGCCGACAGCTACGGCTATCTCGCGCTGTGGCAAAATCCGAACGATGCCGGTGATACGGTACAGATTAAAACCACGCGTGAAAACGCTAGCCGCGCCGAAGCCAAAGCCGAGCTGGATGCCTACTGCCAAGCGCAAGACGCTTTGGCCGGCATCGCTGCAGGCAGCCCCACCGGCTGCAAAACCATTATGCCGCTGAGCAACACCTGCGTGGCGCTGGCCTACCCGAAAGCCGCCGGCGCGCTGACACCGGAAAACGCCGTGATTATCACGTCCCCGCGTTTCAAAAGCGTGCACCAAACCGCCATGAACCAGTGTATGAAAAAATACGGCAGCGCAGGGCAGTGTACGCTGGAAGTGACCTACTGCACCGCCAGCGATTATTACGGCGGGATGCTGAAAACGCTGATTAACCGTTTGAAATAAGTTGCTCGATAAAAAAAGGCCGTCTGAAAATCATGATTTTCAGACGGCCTTTTTTTGCCGGTAAAACATTATGCGCCCGCGACGGTCATTTCGCTAATCAGTATCGAGCCGATTTTGTTGGACGAGCGGCGTAATGCGTCATCGGCGATGCCGGCGATGTTGCGGTAGATATCCTGCAGGCGGCCGGCGATGGTGATTTCGTGGACGGGATAGGCGATGACGCCGTTTTCCACCCAGAATCCTGCCGCGCCGCGCGAGTAGTCGCCGGTGATGGTGTTGACGCCTTGTCCCATCAGTTCGGTTACGAGTAAGCCCGTACCCATTTCTTTCAGCAGGGCGGCTTGGTCGGGATGGGTGGGGTCGAGGTAGAGATTGTGCGCGCCGCCGGCGTTGGCGGTGGAAGTCATGCCGAGTTTGCGCGCGCTGTAGCTGCTCAGGAAATAGCCTTCGACCACGCCGTTACGGATGACGAAGCGCGGCTGCGTGGCGACGCCTTCGGAGTCGAAATAGGTGCTGCCGAACGCACGCGGGATATGCGGCTCTTCGCGCAAGTTGGCAAACCCGGGCAGGATGGTTTTGCCGATGCTGTCGATGAGGAAGCTGCTTTGGCGGTAGAGTGCGCCGCCGCTGAGTGCGCCGACCAGGTGGCCGATTAAGCCGCCCGCCATGGTGGTGTCGAACAATACGGGATAAGTGCCGGTGGGGATGCTGCGGCTGCCGAGGCGGCGCAGGGTGCGTTCGGCGGCGGTGCGGCCGATGGATTCGGGGCTGTCCATGTCTTGGCGGCGGCATGAGCTGTCGTACCAGTAGTCGCGCTGCATACCTTGCCCGTCGTCGGCGACCACGCTGCATGAGAGGCTGTGGCGCGTGCCTTGCTGGTGTGCCGTAAAGCCGTGGGAGTTGCCGTAAACGTATTGGTAATGGCCGGTTTGTACGCCCGCGCCTTCCGAGTTGCGGATGCGGCCGTCGGTATCGAGTGCGGCCTGTTCGCATTGTTTGGCGATGTCGACGGCGGTTTCGGTATCCAAATCCCATTCGTGGTAGCGGTCGAGGTCGGCGATGTGCTGCGCCATTAAATGTGCATCCGCCAGGCCGGCGCAGTCGTCTTCGGCGGTGTAGCGGGCGATGTCGATGGCGGCTTTGACCGTGTCGCTCAAGGCTTGGTCGGAAAAGTCGGCGGTGGAGGCGCGGCCTTTGCGTTGGCCGACGTACACGGTGATGTCGAGGGATTTGTCCTGCTGGAATTCGATTTGTTCGATTTCGTTCAGGCGCACGCTCACGCTTTGGCCGAGCGATTCGCTGAAGTCGGCTTCTGCTGCGGTTGCGCCGTATTGCTTGGCCAGCGACAGGGTGTTTTCGCACAGCCGGATTAATTCGTTTGGTGTGTGGTTGAACAGCATGGGGCTTCTCTGAATGGGTTTTGCGCATTTTATACTGTTTTCAGACGGCCTTGTGAAAATACCGCCGTTTTCAGACGGCATGAAAGGCGGTACGGCGGCGTGAACGTGTTAAAATACGGCGGTTGCCACGAAGGTTTAGAGAAAATGTTTGAAAACGAAGACGAATGGGTCAGCAAAACCCGTATGAAAAAGCAGATGAACGATTTACAGGATTTGGGCATGGCGCTGACCAAGCTCTCGACCGATACGCTGAAAAAAATCGGTTTGTCCGAAGAATTGTTTGAAGCGGTGCAGGCGTATAAGAAAATCACTTCTAACGGCGCGCTCAAACGGCAGGCGCAATTTATCGGCCGTCTGATGCGCGACACCGATCCCGAGCCTATCGAGCAGTTTTTGGCCAAACTGCGCGGCGACAATGCGGCACACAACGCCTTTTTGCAGCGCGTCGAGCAGGCGCGAGAACGCCTGATTGCCAATGATGACGCGCTGACGGCTTTTATCTCGGACCATCCGCACGCCGACGCGGGCAAACTGCGTACCCTTATCCGCAATACCCGCAAAGAGCAGGAGCAAAACAAACCGCCGAAAAATTTCCGTGCTTTGTTCCAAGAAGTCAAAACCGTCATGGAAGACAAGCAGGGCGGCGGGGCGGATTTGGCGGAAGAGGGTGAAGTGTAACCTTTCTATTTTCAGACGGCTTTCTAAAAGAACATCAGGCCGTCTGAAAAGATTATTTTCCAACCGGCAGGAGACATGACCATGAAAGTGATGAAAACCACCGCCGCGCTTGTGGCGGCAACGATGCTGTTAAACGGCTGTACTACGATGATGTGGGGTATGAACGACCCGTTCAGCGAAAGCACCCGATATGTACCGGTGGGCCAAGACGATATTCATGCTTTCGGCACGGTTAAAGAAAACACCGCACAGCTCGAGCGCGGCAGCTTGGTGATGATGGGCGGCAAATATTGGTTTGTGGTTAATCCAAAGGATTCCGCCAAGCTGGCTGAAATTTTAAATGCCAAGCTGGACAAACAGTTTCAAATGGTGGAACTTAACCCGCGTTACCGCTATAACGCCCTGCCCGTCACGCTGAAAGAGAAGGGCGGCGCGGAATTCAGCAGCAGTTTCTGCCTGCGTTACGACACGGTAAAAGCGGCGGAAATCAAGCAGCTTGAGGCGTTGGCGTTTAAAGAAACCAAAATAGATAAACAAACCGCCTATGTGCGATGCGTCGAAGCGTCGGGCAAATATTACAACGTGCCGCAGCAGATGAAGGCCGATTACCGCTTCGAGCAGAGTGTGCCGGTGGAAATCCGCTATAAAGTGACGACCAGACAAACCGACTACGGCAAGTTGATTCAGAATGTCGGTTATACTCCGCTGACCTTGATGGGTGATGCGGCGCTGGCGGTGGTGGCGCTGCCGTTTGCCGCCATCGGTAAGCTGGTGGATGCGGTAAAGAGATAAGGTTTGCGCCGTTGTTATATCATGAAATATTTCAAATTGATGGTTTAATCCCCATCTTATTTTTCAGACGGCCTTATCAGCATAAAAAGGCCGTCTGAAAACATTTTCAAAAAATCCAATCACTATGTCCGTCAAAATCCAAACCCGCCCCATTAACCAAACCGTCTGCGATACTTTAATCCATGCGGGTGCCGACCCCTTAATCGCCCGCCTGTGCGCCGCGCGTGACGTGCGGTCGCCCGATGAGCTGGACGACAAGCTCTCCGGTCTGCTGCCTTACCGAACGCTGGCCAACTGCGAAGCCGCCGCCGTGCGTCTGGCGGATGCGGTGGAAGGCGGCGAAAAAATCCTGATTGTCGCCGACTACGATGCCGACGGCGCAACTGCGTGCAGCGTGGGCGTGAGCGGCTTGGGCGCGATGGGGGCGAAGGTGGATTTTCTCGTGCCCAACCGTTTCGAACACGGCTACGGCCTCACACCGGAGCTGTCCGAAATCGCCGCCGCACAAGGCGTAAAGCTGCTGGTGACGGTGGATAACGGTATTGCCAGCCTGGCGGGCGTGGCGCGGGCGCAGGCTTTGGGTTTGGACGTGATTGTGACCGACCACCATTTGCCTGCCGAGCAAGTGCCCGATTGTATTATTGTGAATCCGAACCAGCGCGGTTGCGGCTTCGCGAGCAAAAGTCTGGCGGGCGTGGGCGTGATTTTTTATGTGTTGATGGCGCTGAGGGTGGAGCTGCGCCGGCGCGGTTATTTTTCGCATAATGCGGAAACGCCGTTTTCAGACGGCCCGAACAAAATTGCCGAGCCGAATCTGGCGGAACTGCTGGATTTGGTGGCGTTGGGTACGGTGGCCGATGTGGTGCCGCTGGATCACAACAACCGCATTTTGGTGTCGCAAGGTTTGAAGCGGATGCGGCAGGGCAGAATGCGCCCGGGCATACGCGCTTTGTTTGAGGTGGCGCGGCGCGATTGGCGCAAGGCCCAGCCTTTCGATATGGGTTTTGCGCTGGGGCCGCGTATTAACGCGGCGGGCCGGCTCGACGATATGTCGGTCGGCATAGCCTGCCTGCTGGCGCAAAGTGAGGCCGAAGCGCAAATGCTGGCGGCGCAGTTGAATGATTTGAACATCGAGCGGCGCGAAATCGAGCAGTCTATGCTGCAAGACGCGCTCGACGGTTTTCCCGACATTCTGCCCGCAGGCCAAACCACGCTGGTAGCCTACCGCGATGATTTCCACCAAGGTGTGGTCGGTATTGTCGCCAGCCGTCTGAAAGACCGGTTTTATCGACCGACGATTGTGTTTGCGCCCGCCGACAACGGCGAAGTGCGCGGTTCGGGGCGTTCCATTCCCAACCTGCATTTGCGCGACGCGCTGGATTTGGTCAGCAAACGCCATCCCGATTTGATTTTGAAATTCGGCGGACACGCGATGGCCGCGGGCTTGAGCATTTTGGAACACAACATCCCCGCTTTTCAGACGGCCTTCGAAGCCGCCGTGCGCGACATGGTGGGCGACGACGATTTGTCGCAGACCTTTATCACCGACGGCAGCCTGCCCGCCGCCGAAATCACGCTGGCGCAAGCGCAAAACCTTGCCCGCCACGTATGGGGGCAGGGCTTCGCGCCGCCGAGCTTTACCGACGAATTTCACGTCGTGCGCCAACAATTTATGGGCGCGGAGGGTAAGCACAAGAAAGTGTGGCTGCAAAAAGACGGTTATGAATTTGAAGCCATGTTTTGGCGTTGCAGCGAAGACATCCCCGAATACATCCGCACCGTTTACCGCCCCGTCGCCAACGAATGGCGCAATAATGTGGAATTGCAGCTTTATATCGATTATTGGGAAGCGGCGTGAAGGCAATGCCGTATGGTTTGACTATAAAAAAGCCGTCTGAAAAAGGCATTTTCAGACGGCTTTTGGTTTTTCCGTTTACAGCACCACGTTGGGATAAGAGCCGATCACTTTAACGAAAGAGGCGCGGCTGCTGAGAACCTGCAGGGCTTTTTCGACTTTTTCGTCTTGCTGGTGGCCTTCGATGTCGATGAAGAACAGGTATTCCCACAGCGCGGATTTGCTCGGGCGGCTTTCGATTTTGGTCATGGAAATGCCGGCATCGGCGAAGGTTTGCAGCAGGCTCATGATGGCGCCGGCCCTGTTGGGGGTGGAGACGACTAATGAGGTTTTGTCGCTGCCGCTGGGGCCGGTGTCCTGATGGCCGAGCACGATGAAGCGGGTGGTGTTGTTCGGCTCGTCTTCGATGCATTCGGCCACGATGTCGAGGCGGTAGATTTCTGCGGCGGTCACGGCGGCGATGGCGGCGACGGATGCGTCGTCGGATTCGGCCACCAAGCGGGCGGCTTCGGCGTTGCTGGATACGGGGATGCGCTCGGCCTGCGGCAGGTTGCGCCCCAGCCAGTCGTTGCATTGCGCCAGCGCTTGGGCGTGGGCGAAGACTTTGGTGATGCCGGCGGTATCGCGGCTGTTGCGGCGCATCAGGTTGTGGTGTACGCGTACGACGACTTCGCCGCAGGCTTTGAGGGCGGATACGGCCAGCAGGTCGAGGGTGCGGCCGATGGAGCCTTCGGTGGAGTTTTCCAGCGGTGCGACCAGATAGTCGGCCTGGCGGGTTTCCACCAGCTTGAAGCAGTCGTCCACGGTCATGCAGGCGTGCGTGTGGGCAGCGTGGCCGAAATGTTTGATGGCGGCCTGCTGGGTAAACGTGCCTTGCGGGCCGAGATAGGCGATGGTCAGGGGGCGCTCCACGGCCAGGCATTCGCTCATGATTTCGCGAAACAGGCGGGCGACGGATTCGTCGGGCAGGGGGCCTTGGTTCAAATCCTGAATGCGGCGCAATACGGCGGCCTCGCGCTCGGGGCGGTACACCGCGCCCGTGCCTTTCAGCTCGCCGATGGTGTGGGCGTGGGCGGCGCGGCGGTTGAGCAGCGTCAGGATGGTGGCATCGATTTCATCAATCGCATCGCGGTGGGGTTTTAATTGTTCGTCAATCGACATAGCGGATAAGGGAATCGGGTGGAAATGGTGGAGATTTTAGCATTATAGTGAATTCAAATAAAAAATCTACAGAGTTGGCTGCGCCTGGTCGTACTACTTGTACTGCCTGCGGCTTGCTGCCTTGTCCCATTCTGTGTTATTCGACTATGTCTTTTTTATTTGAATCCACTATAAAAAGGCCGTCTGAAACGTAGAGTTGTAGCATCGGTTTGAGCCGGACGCAGCAGCGTTGTATCAAACTAAAGTGAAACGACTGTATTTTCAGACGGCCTTTTGCGGCATCAGCCCTGCCAGCGTTTAAACACCAGCGAAGTATTGACGCCGCCGAATGCGAAGTTGTTGTTCATCACATAGTCGGTGCGGATTTCGCGGCCGGCGCCGGTGATGTGATCCACGTTGCCGCAGCGCGGGTCGGGGTCGGTCAGGTTCACCGTCGGGGCAAACCAGCCGCCGCGCATCATTTCAATGCTGAACCACGATTCCAACACGCCGCACGCGCCGAGGGTGTGGCCGAGATAGCTTTTTTGCGAACTCATGGGTACGAAGCCGAACAGGGCTTCGGTGGCCAGCGTTTCGGCGATGTCGCCTTTTTCGGTGGCCGTGCCGTGGCCGTTGACGTAGCCGATTTGCGCGGGGGAAATGCCCGCGTCTTTCAAAGCCAGCGTCATGCATTGCTGCATGGTGTCTTTTTGCGGCTGGGTTACATGGCTGCCGTCGCTGTTGGCACCGTAGCCGACGATTTCGGCGTAAATCTTCGCGCCGCGTGCCTGCGCACTTTCCAGCGATTCCAACACCATCATGCTCGCACCTTCGCCGATAACCAGGCCGTCGCGTGCCGTATCGTAAGGGCGCGGGGTTAAATCGGGCGCATCGTTGCGGCGGCTGGCGGCGTAGAGCGAGTCGAACACATACACTTGCGAGGGGCTGAATTCTTCGCCGCCGCCCGCCAGCATCATCTCAATCAGGCCGTATTTAATGGCTTCGTAGGCATAGCCTATGCCCTGGCTGCCCGACGAGCAGGCACTGGACGTGGGGATAATCCGGCCTTTCAAGCCGAAGAAAATGCCGACGTTGGCAGCGGTGGTGTGCGGCATCATGCGTACATAGGTGTTGGCGCTGAAGTTTTGCGAATGGCCGGTCAGCAGCAGCTCGCCGATGTCGCCGATGTCTTTGGGGCTGCCGGAAGACGAGCCGCAAGCCACGCCCATGCGCCCGTCGCTAATGCGTTCATCGCCAAGCAGCCCGGCATCAGCCAAAGCGCGTTCGGCCGCTTCCACGCATAATTGCGACACTTTGCCCATGCTGCGTAGCTGCTTGCGCGTCCAATGCGCGGGCGGGGCGTAATCGGGAAGCGGCGCACCCAAGCATGCTTCCAGCTCAGGAAAGCGGTCTGCCCAATCCATGTGTTTGACGGCGTTTTGACCGGCTTGAAAGGCCGTCTGAATATCCGCCCAGCTTTTGCCGAAAGCGGTAATGCCGCCGATACCCGTAATCACGACTCTTTTGGTATTCAACACAAACCTCCGTTTACTGCAATCACCTGGCGGGTAATATAGGCTGCCTTTTCATCCATCAAAAAGCGTACCGCGTGCGCCACTTCTTCGGGTTTGCCCATACGCGCGGCAGGTACGGCTTTCAAAATCTCGTCCACCGGCACATGCTCGTCTATCATCTCGCTTTCAATCAGGCCGGGGGCGACGCAGTTGACCGTAATCTTGCGTTTCGCCAATTCTACCGCCAAGGCTTTGGCCGCACCGATTAAACCCGCTTTCGACGCGCTGTAATTGACTTGGCCGCGGTTGCCCGTAATACCCGATACCGAAGCCATGCAGACAATCCGGCCGGCTTTGCGGCGGCGTATCATCGGCATCGCCAGCGGGTGCAGCACATTATAGAAACCGTCGAGATTGGTACGCAGTACATCATCCCAATCATCGTCGCTGAACGCAGGAAACGCATTGTCGCGCGTCAACCCCGCATTCAGCACCACGCCGTAATACGCGCCGTGCGCTTCCACATCCGCAGTGAGTATGTCGCGGCAGGCGGCGCGGTCGGCGACATCAAACTGCAACACGCGGGCGTTGCGCCCGAGCGCACGGATTTCCGCCGCCACCGCTTCCGCTTCGTCTCGGCGGCTGCGGCAATGGACAACGATATCGAAGCCGTCTTGCGCCAGCTCCAGCGCCACTGCGCGGCCGATGCCGCGGCTGGAGCCGGTGATTAAAATGGTTTCGCTCATGGGTTTCCCTTGAATGGTTTTGAATGTTTGATTGTTTGTGCGGATGGCCGCGTGCCGGCTTTTCGGTAGGGCGGCAGGCGGGTTTTCAGACGGCCTTGCCGTCTTTCGGGCTGTACACGTTCAGCGCGGCGCGTACCAGGAGGCCGTCTGAAGGCAGGGCGGCTTTTGCTTGGGGCGGCGCGTCCGTCCAGTATAAAGCACAATCGAAAACGCCCATGCCGCTTTGGTCTTGGGTGGACAAGTCCACTTCGATTTTCAGCGCGGTGCCGACGGGAATGCTGTCGGCAAACAGTTCCAGCTTGCGCGTGCCGAGCAGAAAGCCCAGCCGCACGGGTTCACCCGCGTTGCAGGCGGCGCAGCCGGCCAGTGCCGCAACGCCCTGCGCCATGATTTCTACGCCTGCCATACAGGGTACGCCGCCGCCGTGCAGCAGGATATGGTTTCCGCCTATGGAAGCGGTGGCGCGCAAATGGCTGCCGCTGTATTCGGTAATGCTGTCGAGCAACACCATATGCCCGCTGTGCGGCAGCAGCGGGGCGGTGTCGGTAATCGGGCAGGTTAGGGGCGTGGGGCGTGTCATTGCGGGAAAAGGCCGTCTGAAAATAGGGTTGGCGGTATTGTTGGTTATTTTATAGCAGTAGGTCGGGCACTTTTGCCCGACA
>NZ_BCWL01000067.1 GCF_001592185.1 Bergeriella denitrificans NBRC 102155 | reverse complement strand
TCAACGAGTCGTCGGGCAAAAATGCCCGACCTACTGCTATAGTCGAAGCGTCATTTCGGCTACGGTGCCGGCTCGCCTTGTATCAGAATTTACTCTCCGACCATATAAAAAGGCCGTCTGAAAATACGGATTTTCAGACGGCCTTTTTCATGCCGACGCACTTAACGCTCGGTCAGCGCGCTCTTCATGCGCGTCAGCGGCTTGATCAGGTATTGGAATACGGTTTTCTCGCCGGTTTTGATGTCCACTGTCGCCACCATGCCCGGAATAATCGGCATGTCTTTGCCGTTTTTGTCTTTCAGGCTGTTGGTGTCGGTTTGCACCAGGATGCGGTAATACACTTGGTTGGGGTCGAGCTTCAAATCGTTGGCGCGGTTTTGCACGGAATTGCTGACGGTATCCGGGCTGATTAAGGTCACTTTGCCTTCCAAGCCGCCGTAAATGGCGTAGTCATACGCGCTGACTTTGACGGTAGCGGGCAGACCCGGGCGCAGGAAGGCGACGTCTTGCGGGCGGATATAGGCTTCGACCAGCAGTTTGTCGTCCAAAGGCACAATCTGCATAATCTCCTGCCCTGCCGACACCACGCCGCCGACGGTATTGATTTTCACGTCTTTCACAATACCGCGCATGGGGGCGCGAATCAGGGCGCGGTCCACGGGGTCGGCGCGCATGGCCATGTTTTCCTGTGCCTGCGCCAGCTCGGCTTCGGCTTTCACCAGCTCGTTGTTGGCTTCCGTCATGTAGCGGTTGCGGCGCTCGGCAATCTGCAGCGACAAATCGCTGGATTGGCGCTGCATCCGCAGCAATTCGACTTCGGACACCACGCCCTGCGCCACCATCGGCGCGGTAATGGCAATCTCGCGATCCAAAGCGGCTTTGCTATAGCTCAGGCTGTCGATGGCTTCGGTTACGGCGCGGCGGCGGGCGGCAAATGCGGCCTGCTCGCGCTGGCGCAGCTCGTTGCTGACGTTTTTGGGGAAGTTCAACGGCACGCCGTAGGCTTCGGATTTCAGACGGGCAACAGTGGCTTCCAGGTTTTGCACTTTGGCTTCGCTCTCACGCAAAACGGCTGACGAACGGGTGTCGTCCAATTTCAGCAGCACTTGGCCTTTTTCGACGATGTCACCCTCTTTCACCGACAATTCGGTGATGATACCGGGATCGAGGCTTTGAATAACCTGCTCGCGGCTGCTCGGAATCACGTTGCCTTGGCCGCGGGTCACTTCTTCCAGCGGGCTGTTGTAAGCCCAGATGACGAATACCACTAAAAAGGCGGCAAACAGCATGATGACCCAAAACTGGCCGCTGTGTTTTTCTTTCTGCAGGGCGGCATTCAGGTCGTTAATCAACTCCAAATCTTTGGATTTGATGCTGCTTTCCCTGTTTGAATTTGCTGTATTTTTACTGCTCATGATAATGGGTGGCTTTCTGAAATATCAATTGGTTTGAACCTGAGCGCCGTTGCTTGGTGCGGCCTGCGGCGCGGCATTTTCAGACGGCTTCTGCACCGGCTCGATGCTGACTTTAAGCTCGGCCGGTTTTTTGTGTACGGTAGCGACGCTTTGTACCTGCGCGTTCTGCCCCTGAGCAGCCGGCTGCGCTGGAACGTGCTGCTGGGCAGCAGCGCGTTGCGCTTGCTCGTTCTGCTGCAAATGTTGCAATACGGCATCACGCGGTCCGTCGATGATGACTTTACCTTCATTGACCACCACGACGCGATCGACGATTTTCAGCACCTGCATACGGTGGGTGACAACCACCATGGTGCGATCTTTCGTCCAATCAGCGATGGCATGCAGCGCCAACTCTTCCGTACCTTTGTCCAGGCTGGCGGTCGGCTCGTCCAGCAAGACCACGCGCGGATCGCGCAGGGTCATGCGGGCCAGGGCGACGATTTGTTTTTGGCCGCCCGACAAACCCATGCCGTCTTCACCCAAAGGCATATCCAGCCCGCGCGGGTGGTTGCGGATCACTTTGTCCAAGCCGAAGCGTTGCAGGGCGCGGAGCAGGTCTTGGTCACTGGTGAAGCCGTCCATGCGCGCCATATCGAGGTTTTCGCGCAGCGTGCCCAAAAACAGGCGCGGCGACTGACCCAGCAGCAAGACTTGGTTACGCAGGAAATTCGGATCGATTTGGCGCATATCCGCGCCGTCGAGCGTCACGTTGCCGCTTTCGGCATCATAAAGGCCGCCGGCCAGCTTCAACAGCGTGCTTTTACCGCTGCCGATGCGTCCCAAAATACCGACTTTCTCGCCGGGGCGGATGGTCAGGTTGATGCCTTGCAGCGCATGGTTGCTTTGCTCGTTGTAGGTAAACGATACGTTCTCAAACGCGAGCTGGCCGCGCACATTGTCCAGAGTAATGTATTTCCGCTCGGGGTCGCGCTCGATGGGTTTTTCCACGATATGGTTCACGCCTTGCAGAGCCACTTTGGCCTGCTGGAAGCGGATGGCCAACGATGCGACCTGCGTCAGCGGCGCCAGAGCGCGGCCGGACAGAATGACCGAGGCAATCAGCGCGCCCATGGTGATGCGGCTGTCCACATTATCGGCGTGTACCAGATAAGTGCCGACTACCACTAAACCAACGGTATTGAGCTGCTGCATGGATGCGGCGAAGAAGGAAATGAAATTGCCGGCATCTTTCAGCTTGATGGAAGACGCGGCGGTTTTCGCGGTAAATTCGTCCCAGCGGCGCTGCGCCCAAGAAGATGCGTTATTGGTTTTCAGCGTTTCAAGACCTTCGACGGCTTCCACTGCCAAGCCGGAACGCTGGGCGCTTTCTTTCATGGATTCGCTCATTGCGCGCGCCATCGGACGCTGCATCAGAATGCCGACCAAAATCACAATGGGGATAATCACCATCGGCACCAGTGCCAGCTTGCCGCCGACCAGAGCAATCACCGCCACAAACAGCACCAAAAACGGCAAATCCACCGCCGTCAGCAGCGTGGCACTGGTCATAAAGTCGCGCACAGCTTCAAACTCGCGCAGATTGTTGGCATACGAGCCGGAAGATGTCGGGCGGTCGGCCAGTCGCAGCGACAAGACGCGGCGGAACAAGGCCGAGCTGATAATCAAGTCGGCTTTTTTGCCCGCCACATCAGTTAAATGGCCGCGAATCATTTTGGCGATAAACTCAAACAAAATCGCCAAACACACGCCGATGCTCAATACCCACAGGGTTTCATACGCCTGATTGGGTACGACGCGGTCATAAACATTCATGATATACAGCGAGCTGACCAGCGCCAGCACGTTGATAATCACGGTTGCCAGAATAATCTGATAGTAATAGCTGCGGAAACGCCAAATCACTTTCCAAAACCATGCTTTGGGCAGGTGGTATTCCGGCAGGTCGGAACGGTTGTCCGACACCATTTTCTGCTTGATAAACCAGCAGAAGCCCAAATACACGGCGGCCAACTGGTCATGGCCGACTTCCTGGATCAGGCCGTCGGCCTGGCGCAGGCGGTAGGTCCGGTTTTTGCCCGAGCCTTGAATATGGGTCACGACCACCGCGTCTTCGTTTTGCAGCACCAGCACCACGGGCACGGCCAGCGCGGGAATGTCCTCCAGCTTCCGCTTGGAAAGCGTGTTTTCAAAGCCGTGGCCGCGCAGCACTTCGCTCAGCGAGTGGTAATTGACATTCAGTTTTTTATCCCGAACCACCTCGGCCGAAAGCGCCGCCTCCGCCACAGGCGCGCCCAACAGACGGGTAACCAGCGCAATATGTTCGATAATTGATTTCATAATTTATTTCACGTAATGATGTTTTCAGTTTTCCTGCTCGTCTGCCGCCGTGATGCCGGCCCATGTGCCGACATTCGATTGCGTCACCAGATATTCCAATGCGGCATCGCGGAAATCGTTGCGGGCGGCGATGTTTTCCTGCTCGATGCCCGATAAGGTGGTGTAAGCGCCCAATACGTCCGTCAGCGTGCGGCGGGCGATTTTGAACTGCAGCTCATACACCCGCACCACGTCTTTCTGCGCCCGGATATGCTCGGCGGTGATTTTTTCGCGCTGCTCGTTCTGCACCATATTGATTTCGGCCGTGCGGCTTTTCTCTTCGGTGTTTTTCAGAATCTGCTCGGTACGCGCTTCGGCGGCCGAGAGGGTGTGCGCGTTTTTCTGCACGTTGTGGCGCGATGCGAGGTCGAATACGTTCCACTCCACATTAAAATACAGCTCGCGGTTTTCACGCGTTGCACTGCCTTCCAGATTCAGAGACGGCAGACGCTGGCGGCGCGACATTTCCAATTCCGCACCCGCGCTTTTCTGTTCGGCCAGCTGCGCCTGGTAAGACGGGTTGCTGCTGCGGTCGCCGTTGCGGAAGCGGCCGATAAACGACTCGGCTGTTTCGCTGCCGAACGGATCCTGCAAGTCGGCCGCACTCAGTTTTTTACCCGTATAGCGCGACAGGCGGCTCAAAGCCGTTTCCATAATCCGGCGCTGCTGCACGATAGATGTTTCCACCTGAAGCTGACGCGCCTGGGCTTCAATCAGTTCCGAGCGTCGGCCGCCGTCGTATTTCACGATGACGTTTAAGTCTTTCAGCAGGTTGTTGTGACGGATTAAGCTCTGCTGCTGCACGCGCAGCGTTTCTTTGGCGCGCAGCGCTTCCAGATAGAGCTTGCCGATGTCGTAGCCGAGCTGCTCCTGCGTTTCGTAATATTTGTGGTGGAAATACGCTTCTTTATGCTTGTCGCGCTCGACGGCGGCCTGAATCGCCCCGCCGGAATACAGGTTGACCCGCCCGCGCACGCCTATGCCGTCGTCACGGTTATTACTGGGATTTTTATGGTGCTGGCTGACAACCGAAACGCCCGTCAGCGCAATCACGGGATAATGCTGGGCAAAAGAGGCTTTCGTTGCGCTGCGTGCCGAATCTTCGTTGGCTTTCGCCTCGTTCATAATCGGGTCGTAGCGTAACGAATGGCGCATAATCTCCTGCAGCTCCAACGCCTGTGCGTTCTGCACGGCACAGGCCAGCGACAGCGCGGCCAAGCTTTTCAGCCAGGGGCGCGTTGGGGTTTGGCTCAAACCAAACGGTAGGATTTGCTTGATTCGCATAAAGTTCACAAAAGAAATGTCCGTAATTTGTGTATCGGCAGCCGGAAATGACAAGCGGTTTTCCGCTACTCCCCGGCAGTATAGCACTTTCCCGGCCTGCCGCCCCGCCCGATTTTCCGCGCGGCGGAGCGACTTGCGGCCGGATGTGCCGTATTATCATGATTTTTTTGATTTATATAACGATAGCCGCGCCTGAAGCGGTGTTGCATCGCCGCACAGGCCGTCTGAAAAAGCAGCTTATTGGTGTGCCGCAATCACTTGCAGCATCTGCGCCAGCACTTTCGGATTACCGGCCACGACATTGCCGCTTTCCAGCCAGCCTTCATTGCCCTGCATATCGGTGACGATGCCGCCCGCTTCCTGCACAATCAGCGCACCGGCGGCGATGTCCCACGGCTTGAGGTTGAACTCGAAAAAGCCGTCCAAACGGCCTGCGGCCAGGGCGCACAAATCCAAGGCCGCCGCACCTTCGCGGCGCGCGCCGGCGGTTTTCGCCAAAAAGTCTTTCAGAATCGCCAGATATTTGTCCATCATGCTTTGATCGACAACGGGGAAGCCCGTACCGATCAGGCAGCGGTTGAGTTCGATGCGGTTGGAAACACGGATGCGGCGGTCATTGAGCAGTGCGCCTTTGCCGCGCGACGCCATATAAAGGTCGTTGCGCTCGGGCGCGTACACCAAGGCTTCCTGTAGCACGCCTTTGTGCAGCAGCGCCATGGAAATCGCGTATTGGGGATGGCCGTGTAAGAAGTTGGTGGTGCCGTCGAGCGGGTCGATAATCCATTCGTATTCCGCTTGGGCTTTACCGTGGGAGCCGCTTTCTTCGCAAGTGATTTTGTGGTGCGGATACGCTTCTTTGAGTGCTTCGACCAAAATCATCTCGGATTCGCGGTCAACACTGGAAACAAAATCGTTGAATGCTTTGCTGTCCACCTTCACGGCGTCCAAATTGCCGCCGGCGCGGATCATCATCTGGCCGGCTTTGCGGGCGGCTTTGAAAGCGGTATTTAAAATCGGGTTCATAATCGTCTTCCTAATCAGGTACAATAGGTTCGGCCGCCGCCGGCTGCAAGCCCGCAGGCGCCCGCCCGCCGTTTTCAGACGGCAGGCTGCAACGTTTTCACGTTTCCAGTGTTGTTAAAGAACATTTCAGACGGCCTTTTCGGCAAGCTAAAAGCCGCAACGGGCCGTCTGAAAAAATCGAATCACCGCATTATAACCCATCAGCGATTAAACCGAAAAGAAAACATGACCCTTGCCAAACCTGCCCTGCCTGCCTATCTCGACAATATCCGTATCGTCCTTACCCGCACCAGCCACCCTTCCAACATCGGTTCGGCCGCCCGCGCCATGAAAACCATGGGCTTGAGCCGCCTGACGCTGGTTGCGCCCAACCTGATGGCCACGCCGATGACGGAACATCCGCCGGTATTCGACCCGCAGCAGCCCCAAGCCTTCAAGCTGCCCGAAGAAAGTTTTATTCTCGCTTCGGGCGCGGCCGATGTATTGGAAAACGCCGAAATCACCGCTACGCTCGATGAAGCGTTGGCCGACACCACCATCAGCTGCGCGCTTACCAGCCGCCGCCGCGAAATCACTGCGCCGCTGCAAACGCCGCGCCAGCTTGTACCCGAGCTGCTGCAGGCTGCCGCACGCGGTGAAAAAGTCGCATTGGTGTTCGGCAATGAAACCTTCGGCATGAGCATTGAAGAAGTGCAGGCCTGCAACCGCCTGATGACCATCAGCGGCAACCCTGATTATTTTTCGCTCAACCTTGCCCAAGCGGTGCAAGTCGTGTGCTACGAGCTGTTCAGCCAAACCGATATGGCCATGACCCACTTGCAGCAGGAAGACCACGCCGCCACCCACGCGCAGATTAAGGGAATGATCGACCACATGGAATCGCTGATGCACGATATCGACTTTTTCCGCCGCCGCAACAGCGAGCGCCTGATGCGCCGTATGCAGAGCCTGTTCGGCCGTGCCAACACCCAAACCGAAGACATCGACATCCTGCGCGGCTTTTTCAACACCCTCAAGCAGAATCTGAAAAACAAAGACCAAGCCTGATTTTCCCGTTTACCCCGCCCCGACGCTGCCCATGAATCCGACTGTTTACTACACCGCCCTGTGTTTTCTGGCCTTGCCGCTGATGACCACGCTCCTGCCGCTGGTCAAGCACGACCATTGGCTGTTTCGAGTATGGGATTTCCCGCGCCTGCAGATTGCCGTTGCCGCGCTGGTTTGCATACCGCTTGCCGCAATATTGGCGTGGCAGGCACCGGCGTTCGGCGTATTGGCACTGATTAACGCGCTGTGTCTGGCGTATCAGCTTTGGCATATCTCGGCCTATACGCGCCTGAGCAAGCCGACCGTGCTGCGTTACTGCGGCGAATCGGACGAACGCAGTATCTCCCTGCTGACCAGCAATGTCTTAACGCCCAACCGCCAATCCGACAAGCTGCTGGCGCAAATCCGCACCTATCGGCCCGATGTGGTGCTGACGCTGGAAACGGATTTATGGTGGCAGGAAAAACTGGATACTCTGGAGCAAAGCGGCTACGTTCACAACGTCAAAGTGCCGCTGGATAACCTCTACGGCATGCATTTATACAGCCGCCTGCAGCTGGACGACGTGCAGGTGCGCCATTGGGTTGCGCCCGACATTCCGTCCATCGCCGCCCGCCTGCAGCTGCGCTCGGGCGAATGGGTGCGTATCTACTGCCTGCACCCGCAGCCGCCCAGCCCCACCGAAGCCGCCACCGCCACCGACCGCGACGCCGAGCTTTTGCTGGTGGGGCAGGAAATTGCCAAAACAGACGAACCGGTATTCGTATTCGGCGATTTGAACGACGTTGCCTGGTCGTCCACTTCCACGCTGTTTCAAAAAATCAGCGGGCTGCTGGATCCGCGCAAAGGCCGCGGCATGTTCAGCACCTTTCACGCCCATTACCGCCTGCTGCGCTGGCCGCTGGACCACATCTTCCACAGCCACCACTTTATGATGCGCGACATCCGCGTGCTGCCCGATATCGGCTCCGACCACTTTCCCGTGTACGGCGCGTTTCAATATCACCCCGCCGCCACCGCCCTGCAGGACGAGCCGGTTGCCGACCGCGAAGACAAACAGGAAGCCGCCGAAAAAATCGCCGACAGCGACCCCATTAAAGAAATCATCGACCACCCGGACAACAGCCGCTGATGCCGCCGATCCGACCCAACCGCCAACAAGCCGTCTGAAAAATCATGAACTACGCCCTTGATGCCCTCTGGTGGAAACTCACCGACCCCGCCGTACGCGACCTTGCCGCCCTTCTGACTGCCCCGCCCCTATGGCACAGCGGCGCGGAATTGCCCGTGCGCGAATTATTGGGCGAACACGGCTTCCGCTATCTTTTACAGCTCGACCAAGCCCCCCAAATCCTGCACCAACATTTATCGGCACACGCCCCGTTTGCCCACCGCCTCGGGCTGTATGCCGAACAGCTGCTGGCCTTTTGGTTCGCCAACGCCCCGCACACCCGCCTGCTCGCGCACAACCTGCCCGTCCGCACCGCCGATGCCCTCACGCTCGGCGCCGCCGACTTCATCGCCACCGTTAACGGCAAACCCTACCATATCGAATTGGCCTGCAAATACTACGGCAGCCCGAGCGGCCGCACCGACGACTTCTGCGGCCTCAACCGCCAAGACTGCCTGCGCGACAAAGCCGCCAAGCTGCCGCAGCAAATGATGCTGCTGAAATTTTCAGACGGCCTGCATACCCTGAAAACACACAGCCTGCCCGAAAACCCGCAGCCTGCTTCCGTTATACGCGGCATCGCCTTCCTGCCCGCCGATACGCCCGCCGCCGAAGCCCCGCTCAATCCCCTAGCCTGGCAAGGCCGCTATCTCAGCGACTGGGCGCAATATCCCGCTCACGATTACCCCGCCGCCCGCTACGCCCTGCTCGAACGCATGGCCTATCTCGCCCCCGCCCGTTTACCCGAAAGCCGCACCTTCACCGCTTCCGAGCTGTCCCACATCCGCAGCGGCCTAGTTGCCGTATTGGAACAACGCCCCGACGGCCATTGGCACGAAATCCTGCGGCTGATGAAAACTGAGCCAGACGCATAAATTCCCACACTCCACCCAACGGACTGCCTAAAAATTAAGCAGTCCGTTTTTCTTCAAACAGATAAACCACTTAAACCGCTTATCCACAATCCTTACACACCCCGCGCCGCACACATCGTGGATAACGCCGCCCAACTGCCTAAATATTAAGCAAGCAAAATTTCCCGATACATTTCAATCCCTCACCCGACTTATCCACAAACCACCCACAAAACCGCCCTGCCGCAAGCGGGATAAATGCACAGGCCGTCTGAAAACCCCTCGTTTCAGACGGCTACCCCAAGCCCGGCAGGTGGTTGAGCGCAGTCGAAGCCTTCTTAGTTGTAAGTTGCTTTGAGCCTGAATGTATCGTCAAATAACACAGAATGAGACAAAGCAGCGAAGCCGCAGACAGTACAAATCGTACGGGTCGGCGGACTTACTGCTTCA
>NZ_BCWL01000066.1 GCF_001592185.1 Bergeriella denitrificans NBRC 102155 | reverse complement strand
CCATTCTTATTTTAAATGACTATATCATTTTTCAGACGGCTTTTGCCTTACAAATCAATAATCCGACTAATTTCCTCCGCTGCTTCCTGCATATCCGGCAAATAGTGCAGCAAGTCGTCCAGGTTTTTCCGAATGACCGGCGCATGGGTGTACAGCCCGGCCAGGAAATTGCCGGCTTTATCGTAAATGGGGACGGCGCAGCCGACCATGCCGGCGATAAATTCCTGGTTGTCCCAGCCGTATGCTTTTGCTTCTACGGTTTTCAGTTCGGCCAAGAAGTCTTCCGCACGGATGTGGGTATTGTGTGTCAGCTGCTCCAGCGGCAGGTGGGCGACCAGCCGTTTGCGTTTCTCGGCAGACAGGTGGCTCAGGTAAAGTTTGCCGCCTGCCGTGCAATGCAGGGGCACTTGTGTGCCGGTTGGGAGATAGATTTGCAGCGGCCAGTTGGTTTGTACTCGGTCGGTATAAGACATGAAATGGCCGTTGGGCACGGTAATGCCGCAGGTTTCGCCGATTTTGCGCGATAAATCCGCCAATACGGCTTCCCGGTCGGCTTTGTAGTATTTGTTGTGCCACAGATGCACGCTCAGACGCATGGAGCGGATGCCGGGCACAAGGGTATGGTTTACATCGGTTTGGATAAACTGCTCTTGCTCCAAAAGCTGCAGCAGCCGGTGCAGGCTGGGTTTGGGAATGCCGAGCTGCTGCACCAAATCCTGCGGTGCGGGCGGCCGCTCTGCGCTGGCTACGGCTTCGATAATCTGCAAAACGCGTGTGATGGAAGAGCCCCGTTCGTGTGCATTCACTGATGAACTCCGGATTAATTAGTGATTACAAATTCTTATATTTTTCTGATTTTAAAATATAAATCTTCTTTCAAATCAATTTTATAACAAAATTCTGATGGCTGTAATTTAAATTTGTGATTTTACGCCTGCCTAAAATCTCTATTATTTTATCAAAACGATACAAATTGTATCGTTTTATAAAAAACAGGAGGTAAGCGTTATGTTGAGTTTACTCGGTATTTTGCTCTCGCTACTGCTGCTGATGTGGTTGGCATACCGCGGGTACAGCGTGCTGGTACTGGCGCCGGTATTGGCGATGGTCGCCGTATTGTTCAGCACGCCGCCCAATGAGATGTTGGGCACTTATACGCAAGTCTTTATGCAGGGCATGGGCGGATTTGCCATCAAGTTTTTCCCGATATTCCTGCTGGGCGCGATTTTCGGCAAGCTGATGGAAGATTCGGGCGCTGCCCACAGCATTGCTTATGCGTTGGTCAACCGCTTGGGCAGGCAAAAGGCTTTGCTGTCGATTGTTTTGGCTTCGGCGATTTTGACTTACGGCGGCGTATCGGTTTTCGTGGTGACATTTGCCGTATTCCCCATTGCTGCGGCTTTGTTCCGTGAGATGAATATTCCGAAGCGGCTGATTCCGGGCGCAATTGCCATCGGCTCGCTGACGTTTACCATGACTGCGCTGCCCGGCACGCCTGCCATTCAAAATGCCATTCCCATGCCTTTCTTTAAAACGGATGCTTTTGCTGCGCCCGGATTGGGCATCATTGCCGGCGTCATCATGTTTGTCGGCGGCATGCTGTGGATGAACCGCCGTCTGAAAACGGCTCTGGCTGCCGGAGAAGGCTATGGCGAACATCACGACGCGCATATTAAAGAGCAGGATTTCAATCACTTGCCGAATATTTATGGTGCGCTCGCACCCATCGTATTGGTGATTGTATTGAACTATGTACTGACCAAATTCGTGTTCCCGCTGATGGATACCGCTTATCTGGCGGATAAAAAATTCGGCGCGGTATCGCTCAGCTCAGTAGCGGGATTGTGGGCCATTATCGTCGCACTGGTTGCCGGCTGCCTGCTGCTGGCCGTTGCCAACCGCAAATATTGGAAAAACATCAAGCAATCGGTCAACATCGGCGCGACAGGCTCTTTGCTGCCGATTTTCAACACCGCTTCGGAAGTGGGCTACGGCTCTGTGATTGCATCTTTGGCAGGCTTTGTGATTTTGCGGGATTTTATGGTCGGCCTTTCGCCCGGCAATCCGCTGATTTCCGAAGCCATCGTGATTAACGTAATGGCGGGTATTACCGGCTCGGCCTCAGGCGGTATGAGCATTGCCTTGAATGTGATGGGTGAAACCTATATGCAGCTGGCCGAGCAATTCGGTATTTCGCCGGAATTGATGCACCGCGTGGCCTCGATTGCCTCCGGCGGCTTGGATGCCCTGCCCCATAACGGCGCAGTGATTACCATGCTGACCATCTGCGGCCTCACCCATAAAGAATCTTATCTTGACGTATTCGTTGTGGCCGTAGCCGTACCGCTTGTTGCGCTGGTTGCCGTGGTTACACTGGGAACCATGTTCGGTTCTTTTTAAACAACAGTCTGAAGGAGAAAAAAGATGAGTGCACAAATCGTATTGCCGCGCATCATGCATGTAGGCAAAGATGCCTGCTTAAAACTGCCCGACACTCTGGCTACGCTCGGCTGCAACAAGCCTCTGATTGTGACCGATAAAACCATGAGCAGCCTCGGCTATACCGCCGAACTGACAACCATTTTACAGACGGCCGGTATTCACAGCGATGTATATGACGATACCGTGCCCGAGCCGACCGACACCTCCATCATGGGCGGCGTCGAAATGGTACGCAACGGCGATTACGACTGCATTATCGCCCTCGGCGGCGGCAGCCCGATTGACAGCGCCAAAGCCATCGCGGTATTGGGCAAATTCGGCGGCAAAATACGCGATTACCGTGCGCCGCGCCAGGTTAATGAGCCTGGGCTGCCGCTGATTGCCATTCCGACAACCGCCGGTACCGGCTCGGAATGCACGCGCGTTACCATCATCACCGATGAAGCGGAAAACGAAAAGCTGCTCTGCGTCGGCTTGGGCTTTATGCCGGTGGCTGCCATCATCGATTACGCACTGACCCTCAGCGTGCCGCCCCGCACCACCGCCGATACCGGCATCGATGCGCTGACCCATGCCATCGAAGCCTATGTCAGCCAAAAAGCCAATCCTTTCAGCGACATGCAGGCGCTGGCCGCCATGCGGCTGATTGGGCCGAACCTGCGGGCAGTGTACCGCGACGGCAATAACCAGCCCGCCCGGGAAGCCATGATGCTGGGTTCAACCTTAGCCGGTATGGCATTTAGCAATGCCTCCGTTGCGTTGGTACATGGCATGAGCAGGCCGATTGGCGCATTTTTCCACGTACCGCACGGCCTTTCCAACGCCATGCTGCTGCCTGCAGTAACCGCTTACTCCATCAGCGCCGCGCCCGAACGCTATGCCGACTGCGCCCGCACCATCGGCGTAGCAGACGCCGCAGACAGCGACGATACGGCCAACCGCAAGCTGCTGGAAGAGCTGGAAGCACTCAACCGCGAGCTGAGCGTACCCACGCTGGCAGAGTTCGGCGTGACCCGCGAAGTCTTTGACTCTGTGGTCGAAACCATGGCAGAGCAGGCATTGGCTTCCGGCTCGCCCGCGAATAATCCGCGCGTACCCGACAAAGCCACCATTATCGATATTTACCGACAGCTGTGGTCTTAATGCCGTCTGAAAATACAGCCCAACAACCCCACAATCTAAGGAGAAACATCATGACAAACATTATCGGTCATTTCATCAATGGCAAAATCATCGAAGATACCGCCCACACCCAAGATGTGTACAACCCTTCTACCGGCCGCGTGGAAAAACAGGTCTCCATGGCTTCCCGAGCCACCGTTGAAGAGGCCGTTGCCGCCGCGCAAGCCGCCTTTCCCGCATGGCGCAACACGCCGGTGATGAAACGCGCCCGCGTGATGTTCCGCTACAAAGAGCTGCTGGAGCAAAACCGCGACACCATCTGCCGTCTGATTGGCGCGGAACACGGCAAAATCCTGCACGACGCGGCGGGCGAGCTGCAACGCGGTATCGAAAACGTGGAATATGCCTGCGGCGCGCCTGAGTTTCTGAAAGGCGATTACAGCAAAAACGTCGGCCCCGATATCGACTCGTGGAGCGATTTCCAGCCGCTGGGCGTGGTGGCAGGCATCACCCCGTTCAACTTCCCAGCCATGGTTCCGCTGTGGATGTTCCCACTGGCAATTGTTTGCGGTAATACCTTCGTTTTGAAACCCTCCGAGCGCGATCCGAGCGTGGGGCTGTTTCTGGCGCAACTGTTGCAGGAAGCCGGGCTGCCCGACGGCGTATTCAACGTGGTCAACGGCGGCAAAGAAGCCGTGGATACGCTGCTGACCGATGCCCGCGTTCAGGCCGTCAGCTTTGTCGGCTCCACCCCGATTGCCCAATACATTTACAGCACCGCCACCGCCAACGGCAAACGCTGCCAAGCCTTGGGCGGCGCGAAAAACCATGCCATCGTGATGCCTGATGCCGATTTAGATAACGTCGTCAACTCCCTGCTCGGCGCGGCTTTCGGCTCCTGCGGCGAACGCTGCATGGCCTTATCGGTCGCCGTTGCCGTAGGCGACGAAACCGCCGACCGCATGATTGCCGGCATCAAAGAAGGCATGAAAACCCTCAAAGTCGGCGCATATTCCGACAATGCCAACCATTTCGGCCCGCTGATTACCGCCGAACACAAAGCCAAAGTCGAAAGCTACATCAACAGCGCAGAAGAACAAGGCGCAACGATTGTGGTGGATGGCCGCAAACCCGACCTGCCTGCGGAATACGCCGACGGCTTCTTCCTCGGTGCGACCTTGATTGACGGCGTCACACCCGACATGAAAAGCTATCAGGAAGAAATTTTCGGCCCGGTATTGCAGGTCGTGCGCGTGAAAACCATGCAGGAAGCCCTGGATTTGATTAACCGCCACATCTACGGCAACGGCACCTGCATCTACACCCGCGACGGCGAGGCCGCCCGCTATTTTGCCGATAATGTTCAAGTCGGCATGGTCGGCATCAACATCCCGCTGCCCGTACCGGTGGCTTACCACAGCTTCGGAGGCTGGAAGCAATCCATGTTCGGCGATTTGGGTGCATACGGCCGCGACGGCGCCCGCTTCTATACCCGCCGCAAAACCGTTACCCAACGCTGGCCGACTTCTGAAGTACGCGAAGGCGCGGTGTTCTCCATGCCGACCTTAGGCTAACCGACATCACACCCCGCCAACCGCCTGCCTGAAGCGTCGCCCCCGATGATTCAGGCAGGCTTTATGGATAAAAAAAGGGAGCCATTATGGACAAGCAACCCAAAATCGCTTTTATCGGCTTGGGCAATATGGGCGCCCCCATGGCCGCCAACCTGCTCAAAAAAGGATACAAGCTGACCGTATTCGATTTAAACCCCGAAATCGTCAGCCATCTTGCCGCACAAGGCGCAGCAAGCGTAGCACACCCGCTGGAAATGGCCGATGCCGATATCATCATCACCATGCTGCCAAGCGGCAACATAGTCAAAAGCGTCTTACTGGGCGAACAGGGCCTGCTGCGTGCCTTATCCGCCGGCACGCTCGTTATCGATTGCAGCACGACTGCCGCCGAAGATGCCAAATTACTGGCACAAGAAGCCGCCAGCTGCCGCATCGCCCTACTGGATGCGCCCGTATCCGGCGGCATTGCCGGAGCCACAGCCGGCACACTCAGCTTTTTAGTCGGCGGCGCACAAGCAGATTTTGAGCGCGCCAAACCGATCTTAGAAGCCATGGGCAAAAACATCTTCCACGCAGGCGGCAACGGTGCGGGGCAAACCGCCAAAATCTGCAACAATATGCTGCTGGGCGTATTGATGAGCGCCACCGCCGAAGCCATCGCCCTCGGCGTTAAAAACGGCCTAGATCCAAAAACACTGTCCGACATCATGGCCGCCAGCTCCGGCGGCAACTGGGTACTGAACGGCTACAACCCCTACCCCGGCATCATGGAAAACGCACCGGCTGCACGCGGGTATCGCGGCGGGTTTATGTCCAAACTCATGTTGAAAGACCTCGAATTAGCACACGAGCTGGCCGACCAAACCCCGTGCGACACACCGATGGGCGACCAAGCGCGTGAGCTGTACCGCAGGTTTACCGCGCAACACGACGGTGATTTGGATTTTTCCGCCATTTTGGGTTTATATTTGGACGAGGTATGGGACGACAAGTAAGCATTCATTCATGCTTAATCGGAAATCTATATAGACCAAAATATTGAAAAAAATCAGAAAAGGCCGTCTGAAAAAATGATTTTCAGACGGCCTTTCTGCTAATATGAGTTGGGATAACGCGATACAAAATTTGGCTATAAATATTTGACTTACCCACCGTAGGGCGGGCATCCCTGCCCGCCGCTTTGCCGAAAGGCAAAGATTGGGCTAGGTTTGAATGCCCCATCTCATTCTGCAAATAAGCGGCGGGCAGGGATGCCCGCCCTACGGCGCTGAAACATTCAACATAACATCAACTGCCTATTCCAATGATGTCCACCACATAAAAAAGCCGTCTGAAAATCAGATTTTCAAACGGCTTTTTCAACACAATCCAAACTCAGAATACCCGTTTTTCAAAAATATCCGTATTCGGCGCGTTGAGTTCCATATCGAAATCGTCCACGGTGATGGCGTTTTTCAGCAGGCGGCGGGCTTCGCGTATGCTGTCGGCCTGCTCCGCCGTCAGCAGTTCTTTTTCCACCGCTTCGTCGAGTTTTTCAGACGGCGTGGCGGCTGTCAGTTCTCCTTTGGCTTCGGCTTTGCGCAACATCTGCTCCAAGCGGTCGGTTTGGCGCACGGCTTCCCATGCGGGTTTCAGGGCGGCCAGCGGTTCGTTCAAGTCGTCGTCGGCCGCCTGCGGGTGGAAGCGGAAGCGGGTCAGGCGTTCGAGGGTGCCGCCGAGCTGCTGCATATCGGCGGAAACTTGGTGTGCCAATGCGTCTGCCGGTGCGTTTTCGCGTCTGCCCGTCGGGAATACGGTGACGCGCAGCAAGGCGGCCGCCAGGCGGTTCGGCAGGTTGGCTACCAGCCCGGCCAATGCGGTTTCGGCTTCGTACAGGGCGAGGGAGACGGCGTATTCCGCCAGCGGTAAATCTTCCTGACGGCTGCCTTCCTGTTCGAAGCGTTTCAGGCAGGCCGATGCGGTATAGAGGTTGGAAAATGCGTCGGCCAACCGCCCCGACAGGCTTTCTCGGCGTTTCAAATCGCCGCCCAGCGTCAGCATGGCGACATCGGCGGTAAAGGCGAAGGCGGCGCTGAGGCGGTTGGCGCGTTTATAGGCCGAAGCCAGCGGCCCCGAGGGTGCGCGTCCGCCGCGCCCCGTTATGCCGTAAACGAAGCTGCGCGCCGCGTTGGACGAGCTTTGTTTCAGATGGCGGGCGAATGCGCGGTCAAACCCTGCTTCGTCGTTGTTCTGCAAGGCTTGGATTTCGTTTAGCACATGGTTGTGGCAGCGGTACGCGCCCTGCCCGAAAATCATCAGGCAGCGGGTCAGGATGTTTGCGCCTTCGACCGTGATGCCTATGGGTACGGCGTTGTACATGGCGGCCAGATAGTTGCGCGGCCCGCCGACCACGGCGCGTCCGCCGTGGATGTCCATCGCGTCGTTGATGACCTTGCGCAGCCGCTCGGTGTTGTTGAATTTCACCATGGCGGATATGACGGAAGGGTTTTCACCCATGTCCAACCCGGCCAAAGCCAGATCTTGGGCGGCCTCCATTTGGTAGGTGTGCGCCCCGATGCGCGCCAATGCTTCGCCTACGCCTTCGAACTTGCCGATGGGCAGGCCGAACTGGCGGCGTATGCCCACCCATGCCGAGGTCGTCCAAGCGGCGTGTTTGGCGTTGCCCACCGACTGCGACGGCAGCGAAATGCAGCGGCCGATGGAAAGGCACTCCATCAGCATGCGCCAGCCTTGTCCGGCGTATGCTTGGCCGCCGATAATCCAGTCAATAGGGAAGAAGATGTCTTTGCCCCATACCGGCCCGTTCCAAAACGGTGTTTCATTCGGATAATGGCGGCGCCGGTGGTGCAGCCCCTCCATGGCGGTGGGCAGCAGCGCGCAGGTAATGCCGATGTCGGTTTTGCCGCCGAGCAGGCCTTCCGGATCGCGCAACTTAAACGCCAGGCCGATGACGGTGGCAATCGGCGCCATGGTAATCCAGCGTTTTTCAAAGCTGACGCGCACGCCCAATACGTTTTCATGGCGAGAGCCGTCGCGCGGGTCGGTATAGCTGCCGTAGCAGACCGTGCCGGTGTCGGGAATCGCACCGGCGTCCGATCCCGCCCACGGGCTGGTCAGCGCGAAGCACGGTATATCGGTGCCTTTGGCCAGACGGGGCAGATAATAATCTTTCTGCTCCGCCGTGCCATAATGTTGGATCAGTTCGGCCGGGCCCAATGAGTTGGGCAGCATAATCATATAGGCCGCTGCCGGGCTGCGGCTGGCGATTTTGGTGGCGACTTTGGCATGTGCGTAATGGGAAAACTGTTTGCCGCCGTACTTTTTCTCAATAATCATGGCGATAAAGCCTTGCTCTTTCACATATTGCCAAACTTCCGGCGGCAGGTCTTTATCGCGGTGGGTATAACGCCAGTCGTTGAGCATGGCGCACAATGTTTCGGTTTCGTTGTCGATAAACGATTGCTCTTCTTCGGTGAGCTTCGGGTCGCGGTAGTTTTGCAGCTTGCGCCAATCGGGCTTGCCGTTGAAAATTTCCGCTTCCCACCACACCGTACCCGCCTCAACCGCAGCCTGTTCGGTGGCCGACAGCGGCGGCAGAATCTTTTTAAACAGTCCGAACGCAGGCCGGCTCACCAGCTTTACCCGCAGCGACGCCGCGCCCAATACCGCGCACGCCGCCAGCCACAGCAGGCCGAGCCACATCATCAAACCGCCGCCCAACAGCATGGCCGCACCGGCCGCCGCCCACAGCCACAACGGTGCGGCAAACAGCGACAGCGCCGCAACGGCTGCCAAAACAATCAAAATTTCCATCATCTTCCGTTTCTCCTGTATCGATAGCCTTATATAGTCGGAGCGTAATTTCTCCGACTATAGTTTCTGTTTTTCTCAAAGGTCTCTGTTTGAGTCTTACCAAGCCGTCCGAATACTTCGACTACGCCCAGCAACCGGATTTTCAGACGGCCTCAAACACCGCGCAGGTTATCCAGCAAACGCTGCACCGTGGCCTTGAACATCATCACGCTCTCCGGCGTCAGCCCCCGCAGCATTTTTTCCTCACATTCCTCCGCCGCCGACATACAACGGCGGTACACCTCCCGCCCTTCGTCTGTCAAATCAATCAGCACCATACGTCCGTGGTTAGGAGCACCGCGCTTGGCAACCCAGCCGTGCGCCATCATCGTGTTCACAATCTGGTTGGCCGCCTGCGGCGAAATAAACGAACGCGCGGCCAACGCGGCATTGGCCGTCGCGCCGCGCCGCTCCAGATGGGACAGCATGGTAAATTGCGGCAGGCTCACGCCTACCGGCTTCAACGCTTCAGCCAAGCGGCGGCTGACCGCCCGGTCGAGCCGGCCGATGTTATAGCTGACGGCGGGCGGGTTTCCACCGTCGGAAAAACTGTCGTTCATCAAACTGCTCCCGTGGTTTCCAAACCCTTATTGTATCGTCATTCAAACACAAAATGATACGGCTTTGCCGCACCTGCCTCCTGCTTATAGTCGGA
>NZ_BCWL01000065.1 GCF_001592185.1 Bergeriella denitrificans NBRC 102155 | reverse complement strand
CCATTCTTATTTTAAATGACTATACATCAAAAAGCCGTCTGAAAAACGTATTTTCAGACGGCCTTTTTTCAATCATCTTAAGCCAATCTATATCGCTTATTTCTTCCAATAAGCCGGCGTCAGCAGCATCAATACGGTAAAAATCTCCAAACGCCCCAGCAGCATCACCACGGTGCACAAACCTTTCTGCAAAGCGCTCAGGCCGGCGTAATTGTGGGCGGGGCCGATTTCGCCCAAGCCCGGGCCGGCATTGGTGATGCAGGCAATCACGGCGGTAAAGGCGGACACGAAATCCAGCCCCGAAGCCATCAGCAGAAAGCTGAACAGCACCACCGTCATAAAATACACAAAGATAAACGACATAATCGTCAGCGCCATACGCTCGGGAATGGTGCGGCCGTTGACCTTGACCGTGCGTACCGCGCGCGGGTGCAGCAATACCGTCATCTCGCGCAGGCTGAATTTGAACAATACCAGCGCGCGCACGTTTTTAATCCCGCCACCCATCGAGCCGGAGCAGGCCAATACGTTGGACAGGAAAAACATCCACAGCGACACAAACAGCGGCCAAGTACCAAAATCGGCGTTGGCAAAGCCGCTGGCCAGGCCGATGGAGATAAAGTTGAAGCCCACGAAACGCAGCGATTCGGCCGGCGAAGCATACACGCCCTGCTGCCACAGATAGGCCGCCGCCGCCGCAATGCTGCCGAACAGCACCAAAAGCAGCATCCGGCATTCTTCGTCCCGCCAATAGACTTTCAGCGAGCGGTTGCCCAGTGCCGAAAAATGGCTGGCGAAATTCACCGCGCCGAATACCGTAAACAGCGCCACCGTCCACTCCACCGCTACCGAGTTGAAATAGGCGATGCTGTTATCGTGGGTGGAAAAGCCGCCCAGCGCCACCGCCGACATCGCATGACAGAGCGCGTCAAACCAGCCCATGCCCGCCCAATGCAGCGCGAGCAGCGCCGCCAGCGTGGTTAAGCTGTAAAACAGCCACAGCTTTTTCGCCACCTGCGAAATGCGCGGCGCCATTTTGCTGTCTTTATCCACGCCCGGAATTTCCGCCTTGAAAAGCTGCGTGCCGCCCACGCCCAGCATCGGCAAAATCGCCACCGCCAACACGATAATCCCCATGCCGCCGAGCCAGTTGAGCATATGCCGCCAAAAATTCAGCGTGCGCGGCAGCGCGTCCAAGCCGGTAATCACCGTTGCGCCCGTGGTCGTCAGCCCCGACATTGCCTCGAAAAACGCATCGTTAAAGCCGATGCCCGGTAAAGCCAGATACAGCGGCATCGCCGCCGAAGTCGCAAACGACACCCACAGCATAATCACCAGCGTAAAACCGTCGCGCACGCGCATTTCCCGCTGGAAGCGCATCGTCAGCAGCCACACGGTGACCGAGCCCAAAAGCGTGACCAATACAGTGCGGGCAAACGCGGAAAACGTGCCGTCATCAAGCAGGTAAGCCATCACGGTGGGCACCAGCATCAGCATCGAGAAAAAGACGCCGAGCTTGGACAAAACATGGATAATCGGAATTACTTTGTACATAATCGCACACGCAGAAAGGCCGCCCGGAGCGCGGCTGTATGGTAGGCAGGATACACTGCCCGAGGCAAACAGCGTATTTTAGCAAATTCCCCTGCGCGGTGTATGCCGGAAAGCGGGTTTAAACGCAGGCCGTCTGAAAATCACGGTTTTCAGACGGCCTTTTTGTATGGAATGTGCACTCGATTAGTACGCCTTATCCGAATACGGTGACGGTTTGGCGGCTGATTAAGGTCAGGTTGCCGTGCGCGTCCCACATTTTTGCTTCGGTGTGTCCGTAGCCTTCGGCGGCATGGTCTGTTTCGACGCGGTATTGCCAAAAGTCGTCCATGCTGATGTTTTCAAGCTCGTGCAGCAGCTCCAGCGTCCAAGTCAGGCTGCTCATCGGCGCGATGCGGTTCAGCAAAACCGAAGGGGCGGGCGGGAAGCCGTCGGCCAGCACCAAGAGGTGCGGCAGCGTGAATGCGCCGCTTTGGTTGCGCAGGCGGGTGTAGGCGCCGAAAGAAGCCTGCTCCGCTCCTGAAAAAGCCTCTGCGCCTTCTGCCCAGCGCAAATCCAGATCGCGCAGGAAAGGCAGTTCCAAGCCGTTCAAATCCTGTTTCCGGCTGAGGTTTTGGGGCGGCTGCCATTGCGGGGCGGGCAAAAGGGTGGTGTGCCGGGCCGCCGAATGTCTCGCCTCCCCGTATGCGGCCAGCAATACCGCCCGCACTCCGCCTTCCTGCAGCAGATGCACTTCGCCTTGAAGCACAGATTTTCCGACCCGCAAAATGCGGGCTTCTAAATAGACCGGTTCCCGCGCGTCCACCGGCCCGACGAAATACACGGTCAGTGAGCGCAGGCGGCGGGGGGAGTCGAGGATATGCTGCAATTTGGCCAACATCAGCGCGGCCGTCAGCCCGCCGAACAGGGAACGTCCTTGCGACCATGCTTCGCCGGGGGTTACGGAGCCGGCGGTTTTTAAGGTTTCAAACAAGCGGTTCAAATCCATCTTCATTTCTCCGTGGGACGAGACCTTTGCAAAAATATTTAAAATCCCTTAGCCGTCATTAGCTTCGCAAGTCCGCTTCGCTCCCCTCGTGCAGGCAGAAATCCACTTTGAATATTAAGCAACGTTTTGTTTTAAAATAAGTTACTCCGTTTCAACGGTAGATTCCCGCCTGCGCGGGGGGGAGCGAAGCGGACTTGCGAAGCTAATGACGCCGCTGAGTGTTTCAGCTTTTTTGCAAAGGTCTCGGACTGTGTGAGAAAAGCGGAAACGTAAAAGGTTTCAGACGGCCTTTTTTGATTTTTGAAAAGTGGAAACCTTTGCAAAGGTCTCGTTTTCTTTCTGCTGCCTGCGTGGTTCGGTCGAAGCTGCGTACAGGCTGTCTGAAAAGATATAATATCAATTTTTTTGATAATAATGCGGTATTTTTTAAATTTTATTTTTCTTAAATTGGTAACATTTTAATTATTTCATTCAAAATAAAATAAAAAATATCATTTTAAAATAATATATTATGATTATTTTTTCTCAAAATGGGTTTGAGCCGGGTAAAAGGGCTTGATATATCAATTTAGTTGATAATATACTGGAAGCGAAATCCGTTTTAAGACCGTTTAGAATAGCAGGAGGAACCGATATGTCTTATGAAAACCGCTGGCAGACCGTCAAAGTGAGTGTGGAAAACCAAATCGGCTGGGTCACGCTGAACCGTCCCGACAAGCGTAATGCCATGAGCCCGACGCTGAACCGCGAAATGGGCGATATTCTGGAAACTTTGGAACAGGACCCGGAGGTGGGCGTGGTGGTTATCACCGGCGAGGGCAGTGCGTGGACGGCGGGTATGGATTTGAAGGAATACTTCCGCGAAACCGACGGCCAGCCGGAAATCGCTCAGGAAAAAGCCCGCCGCGAAGCCTGCTATTGGCAGTGGCAGCTGCTGCGTTTTTATTCCAAGCCGACGATTGCGATGGTCAACGGCTGGTGCTTCGGCGGCGCGTTTTCGCCGCTGGTGGCCTGCGATTTGGCGGTTGCCGCCGACGAAGCCGTGTTCGGCCTGTCTGAAATCAACTGGGGCATTCCGCCGGGCAATCTGGTCAGCAAGGCTATGGCCGATACGGTGGGCCACCGCCAATCGCTCTACTACATCATGACCGGCGAAACTTTCAACGGCAAACAGGCCGCCGAAATGGGCTTGGTCAACAAGAGCGTACCGCTGGCCGAATTGCGCGGCGAAGTGGAAAAACTGTGCCGGACGCTGCTGGAAAAAAATCCCGTGGTGCTGCGTTATGCGAAAAACGGCTTCAAACGCTGCCGCGAGCTGACTTGGGATCAAAACGAGGATTATCTGTATGCCAAACTCGACCAGTGCCTGCACCGCGATCCGGAAGGCGGCCGCGCCGAGGGCATGCGCCAGTTTTTGGATGAGAAGTCGATTAAACCGGGTTTGCAGACTTATAAACGTTAAGATTGCAGGTTGCTTGAAAATTTTGGAGGTTGTAATGAAAAACAAATTATATGCTTTCGCCTTATCTGTTTTTGTTGCCGCTTTTCCCGTTCATGCATCCGGATTAACAGCTGCCGATATCAAAGAGCCTACGCTCGAGCCGGCTTTTATGATTGACATCCAAGTGGCCAAGCCTTTGGTTGTCGGGCAAGATGCCCAGCATGGTCGACGGCAGTTGATTTCGATTACCGGCGGCAAAGTAAGCGGCAAGCTGAAAGGAGAGGTGCTGCCTTACGGTGTAGACAGTCAAGTCATCCGCCCTGATGGTTTTACGGAACTGACCGCACGCTATGCCATTAAACTGGAAGATGGTAAAACCGTATACATCGATAATTCCGGTATCCGGCGCATTAATGATCCCGAAGCGGCTAAGCTGGTCGCACAAGGGCAGATTGTCGACCCTAAACATGTTTATTTTGCCACTGTAAGCAAATTTGAAACTTACAGCCCTGAATATAAATGGTTGGAGCAATCCGTCTTCATCTGCTATGCAGTACGTCTGCCTGATAAAGTGTTGCTGAAATTTTACGAAGTGAAGTAAGCTCATTAGCGTTCAGGCAGTCTGAAAAATCGTTCAGCTCGATACATAAAGGAATCCAGTTATGAACCAAGTGAATCTGTTTATCAACGGCCAATCCGTTCCTACCGCCGACGGCAGAACTTTCGAGCGTATTGGCCCTTTGGAAAACCAAGCCGTAACAGTTGCGGCGGCGGGTAAGGCGGCGGACGCGGATGCGGCGGTGGATGCGGCGGCAAAAGCGTTTCCTGTGTGGTCTGCGCTGCCGCCGGGCGAAAAGCGCAACCGCTTGCTGAAAGCGGCGGATTTGCTGGCTTCGCGTGCGGAAGCGTTTGTCAGGATCGGTATTGAAGAA
Organism: Bergeriella denitrificans NBRC 102155; assembly: GCF_001592185.1. Lineage (GTDB taxonomy): Bacteria > Pseudomonadota > Gammaproteobacteria > Burkholderiales > Neisseriaceae > Neisseria > Neisseria denitrificans. Next base: position 4,741 of record NZ_BCWL01000065.1, on the reverse strand, counting down.
ACCGGCTCCAGCGGCGCGTGGTACGGGTTTAACGTCCATCTGGCGGCCAATATGCTGCGTGATGCGGCGGGCATGGTCACGCAAATCCAGGGCAATGTGATTCCGAGCGACATTCCGGGGCGGATGGCGATGGCTTTGCGCGTGCCTTGCGGTGTGGTGGTCGGCATGGCGCCGTGGAACGCGCCGGTGATTTTGGCGACGCGCGCGCTGGCCATGCCGTTGGCCTGCGGCAATACCGTGGTGCTGAAAGCGTCTGAAAACTGTCCGGCCACGCATGAGTTGCTGGTGAAAACATTGAATGAAGCGGGTTTGGGCGACGGTGTGGTCAATCTGGTCACGCACAGCGCGGAAGATGCGCCCGAAGTGGTGTCGGCACTGATTGCCCATCCTGCGGTCAAGCGTGTCAATTTCACCGGTTCTACCCATGTCGGCAAGATTATCGCCAAGCAGTGCGCCGAATACTTGAAGCCGGTGGTGCTGGAGCTGGGCGGTAAAGCGCCGGTGATTGTGTGCGAGGATGCGGATTTGGACGAAGCGGCCAATGCGGTTGCGTTCGGTGCGTTTTTCAACCAAGGGCAGATTTGCATGAGCACCGAGCGCGTGCTGGTGCATGAAAGCGTGGCCGATGATTTGATAGGCCGTCTGAAAGCGAAAATCGACGGTTTCGTCACCGGCGATCCGCGCACCCAAGTACACATCGCCCATGTGGAGAGCAAGCGTTCGGCCGACCGCATTTTGTCGCTGGTGCGCGATGCGGAGGAAAAAGGCGCGAAAGCGGTGACCGGCTATACGGTAAACGGTACGGCAATCAGCCCCGTCCTGCTCGACGGCATAACGCCGGAAATGGCTCTGTACACGGAAGAATCGTTCGGCCCGGTCTGTACGCTGGAGCGTGTGAAAGATGACGATGAGGCGGTGGAAAAAGCCAATGCTTCGGTGTTCGGTTTGTCCGCAGCGGTGTTCAGCCGCGACATCGGCCGCGCGATGGGCATTGCCCGCCGTATCGAAAGCGGTATCTGCCACATCAATTCGGCCACGGTCGACGACGAAGCACCGATGCCTTTCGGGGGGGTGAAGGAAAGCGGCTACGGGCGTTTCGGCAGTACGGCTTCGATTAACGAGTTTACCGAATTGCGTTGGATTACGGTACGGAGTACGCCCAAACACTATCCGATTTGAAACCTGTTTTCAGACGGCCTTTGATAACAATTAAAGCGGAAAACCGCAAGGCCGTCTGAAACAATGCTGAGAGGAGAAACAGCATGCACGCACCATCTTATCTCGACTATCCCATCCGCCCCGTCAGGCTGGGCGGTCACGAAGTGACCGTCCGCGAAGCGGCGGGCGCGTTCTATATCACCCCGCAGGAAGCGTTGAAGCCTTATCCCGAAGTGTTGTCGCAGCGTCTGTATGAAAACGCCGAAAAATATCCCGACCGCCTGTTTGCCGCGCGTCGGGGAGACGGCGGGGAATGGGTGCGCTACACCTATGCCGAAACGCTGGCTGCCGCACGCAACATCGCCCAAGCCCTGCTGCCTTACCGTCTTTCCGCCGAGCGGCCGCTGATGATTTTGTCGGAAAACTCGCTGGAGGCTTTCCTGCTCAATTTCGGCGCCATGCTCGCCGGTGTGCCTTATGCCTTTGTCGCGCCCGCTTATTCGCTGGTGGCGGAGCAGCCCGACAAGCTGCGGCACGTCATCGATACGCTGACGCCGGGGATGTTTTTTGCAGGAGAGGGCACGGGTTTCAGACGGCATTTGGAAGCCTGCGGCCAGCTCGGCAAACCGATTATCACGACCACGGGCGATTTGGAAGGGCATGCTTGTCTGAAGTTCGACGATTTGCTGTCTGTTCCGGCTACGGATGAGGTGGAGGCGCGCCACGCGCAAATCCGGCCTGACGATATTGCCAAATTCCTGTTTACCTCCGGCTCGACCGCACTGCCGAAAGTGGTGCCGACCACCCACAAAATGCTGTGCAGCAACCAGCAGATGCTGCGCCAGACTTTGGCCATGATGGAAGACGAGCCGCCGGTATTGGTGGATTGGCTGAGCTGGCACCACACTTTCGGCGGCAGCCACAACCTCGGTATCGCGCTGTATAACGCGGGTACGTTTTACATCGACGACGGCCGCCCCGTGCCCGGCCGTTTCGGCGAAACCATACGCAATCTGAAAGAGATTTCGCCGACCATGTATCTGAACGTGCCGGTGGCGTGGGCGCAGCTGGCCAATGCTTTGCAGGAGGATGCGGGGCTGCGCGAAACGTTTTTCAAAAACGTGAAACTGTTTTTCTTCGCCGGTGCGGCTTTGTCGCAGGATTTGTGGCAGAAGCTGTCCGACATCAGCTACGCCCATTGCGGCGAACGTATCCGCATTATGGCGGGGCTGGGGATGACGGAAACGTCGCCTTCCTGCACGTTTACCACCGGGCCGTCGAATCTCGAGGCCGGTTTCGTCGGTTTCCCCGCGCCCGGTTGCGGGGTGAAGCTGGTGCCGGTTGATGGGAAGCTGGAGCTGCGCGTGCGCGGGCCGCATGTGATGCCGGGCTACTGGCGGCACGATAATCCGCGCGGCAGCTTCGACGAAGAGGGCTTTTACTGCACCGGCGACGCCGTGCGCCTGCTGAATCCCGATAATATCGAAGACGGTTTGGTGTACGACGGCCGCATTGCCGAAGATTTCAAATTGGTCACCGGTACTTTTGTCAACGTGGGTGAGTTGCGTAACCGTATGTTGATTCAGGGCAACGAGCTGATTGAAGACGTGGTGCTGGCGGGCGAGGGCAGGGACGAAATCGGCGCGCTGGTGTTTCCCAAGCCGACCGTTACCCGCCGCATGAGCGGTTTGGGCAGTGACGCGGATTGGCGGGACGTGTTGGCCAGCGCACCGGTGCAGGCGTGGTTCGGTGCGTTTATGGGCAGAATCAACCAAGGCTATTCGGCCAGCTCCAAACGCATTGCGCGCCTGTATCTGATGGCGGAGCCGGCGGATGTCGGCTTGGGCGAGACAACCGACAAAGGCACGCTCAACCAGCGCCTGCTGCGCAGCCGCCGCAGCCGGGAAATCGAGGCCTTGTACGGGCAGGAAGAGGATCCGTTCCGCTTCATTGCGCCTTGAAGTACGGAAAACGGTAAAAAACACGCAGGCTGAGACCTTTGCAAAAAAGCTGAAACACTTAGCGACGTCATTAGCTGTACAAGTCCGCTTCGCTCCCCCCGCTCAGCTAATGACGGCTAAAGGATTTTAAATATCTCTGCAAAGGTCTCAGCTGGATGAATTTACTAATGCATGCATTTTCAGACGGCCTGATGCTGAAAACAGCACAATCAAGAAATAAGGAGAAATCACGATGGTTGCCGAAGGAAGAACCATACAGAACAGTGCCAAAATCACGCTGGCTATCTGTTTCATACTCGCGCTGATGGAGGGCTTCGACCTGCAATCCATGGGCGTGGCCGCGCCGATGATGCGCGAGGCTTTCGAGCTGGATCCCAAGCAGTTGGGCTGGGCGTTTTCCGCCGCCACGCTGGGTACGCTGCCGGGGGCGTTGCTGGCGGGCAAGCTCGCCGATATGTACGGGCGCAAGCCGGTTTTGATGGTGAACACGGTTTTGTTCGGGGTGATGTCGGTGCTGACCGCCCATGCGGAGTCGTTTCCGCTGCTCTTGGCCGCGCGTTTTCTGACGGGTTTGGGGCTGGGCGGCGCGCTGCCGATTTTGATTACGATGGCGACCGAGGCGGTTAATCCGAAATGGCGCGGTACGGCGGTCAGCATTATGTATTGCGGCGTGCCGGCGGGCGGAATCATTACTTCGCTGGTGGCGATTTCTCTGGCCAAGCAGCTTGGCTGGGAATGGATTTTCTATGTCGGCGGTTTTGCGCCGCTGCTGCTGGTTCCGGTTATCTGGCTGTGGCTGCCCGAATCTAAAGCCTATCTGCAAAACAAGCTGGAGGCGGAGCAGCGCGCTTATCCGATTTCGCATATTCTGTTCGGCGAAGGCCGCGCGTTCGGTTCGCTGCTTTTGTGGGCAAGCTTTTTCTGCACGCTGATTGTGCTGTATGTGCTGCTCAACTGGCTGCCGACTCTGTTTGCCAATCAGAATTTCAGCCGCGAAGAAATCAATTATGTGCAAATCGGCTTTAATGTCGGCGGTGCGCTCGGTACGCTGGCTTTGGGTTTCCTGCTCGATAAGGCCGATATCCGCGCCGTCATCGTGATGATTTACGCGGGTATGCTCGGCGCACTCTATGCGCTGGCCAACGGTGCGGAACTGGGCGCGGTGATTGCGGCTACGACTGCCTGCGGTATTTTCGTTATCGGCGGACAGGGCGCGCTGTATGCGCTGGCGGGTATGTTTTATCCGTCGGCCGTCCGCGGGACGGGCGTGGGTTCGGCGGTTGCCGTCGGACGCGCGGGGTCGTTCGCCGGGCCGATTCTCGCGGGTCTGATTTTGGCAGGCAGCACCGAAAGCGGCGCGGTGATTTCCGCCGCGATTCCGGTGATTGCCGTGGCCTTCGCCTGCGCTTTGATACTGGTCATGCGCTTTAAGAAAGCGGAAACGGCCAAACCGTAAGCAGTGGTTTTGGTTCCGCAGAAACGTACTTCCGTTCGTTTTCAGACGGCCTTTCCGGTTTTGCAGGCCGTCTGAAAAAGCTGCCGCCCCGTACCGGCGCGTACCTGCTCCGGCGGTGACGGGTTACGGACGGGCGGAATATATAGTTGGAGAAATTAATTTCTGA
>NZ_BCWL01000064.1 GCF_001592185.1 Bergeriella denitrificans NBRC 102155 | reverse complement strand
TAGATAAAAAACAATCACCATTAGGTCACTTTAGGCCAACCATTCCCATCCTAACCTTTCCCCACACAGGGGCGGGAGAAGGAACAAGCTACTGAATTTCAACGGTTTCTAGATTTCTCAAGCGTTTGTCTTATTCCAAACACACATAACTCAATCAAAAAAAGCCGTCTGAAAACAGAACCTTCCCGTTTTCAGACGGCTTTTTTAATCAATACACAATCCCAATCCTACAACAAGCCCTCTATCGGTAAAAACGACAATATTTTGGCGGTAAAGCGTTTCCAAAATCCGGCTTCGGGCTCTTTGGCGTAGATTTTGCCGTCGGCGGGATTGTGCCAGCGCAGTTTTTTATGGCGGTTGAGGGTCACTTGGTAGGCGTAGTCGGGGGTGGTGGTTTCCAGCGTGCGCTGCATCTGCCCTGCGATTTCGGGGCTTTCGATGACGACGCCCATTTCGGTATTGAGGCGGGCGGAGCGCGGGTCGAGGTTGAAGGAGCCGATGAAGACCCTTTTGGCGTCCACGATAAAGGTTTTGGCGTGCAGGCTGGTGGCGGAGCTGCCGGTCAGACCTCGGTCTTTGGTTTTCGGCACGGCGTGGTTGGGCTGCAGCTCGTAGAGTTTGATGCCGGCTTTCAGGAGCGGTTTGCGGTAGCGGGCATAGCCTGAATGCACTGCGGCGACATCGGTGGCCTGCAGTGAATTGGTCAATACGGTAACGTCCACGCCCTCGGCGGCGATTTCGCTCAGCGCCTGTGTGCCGGCTTTGGTGGGCACGAAATACGGCGACACCAGATACATGCTCTGCTCGGGCTTTTTCAGGGCTTCAAACATCCGGTCGAGAATCGGCGTTTTGTGGCGGTCGCGGTCCAAGCCTTTGGCCGGGTCGTCGCTGATTAAGCGGGTGTGGACGTTGCGGAAAGGTACGCGCCCTGCGCTCATGGCGCGGTACAACTCGGAGTTTTCCACTTCTTTACGGTAGCGGTCGAGTATGGTGTTTTTGTCCTTATCGCTGTAATTCAGCTCTTCAAACCCTTTTTCGATGCTGCCTTTTTTTATCACGGCGGTGGCGTTGTAGGCTGAGTGGCTTGCCCAATAGCGGTCGAAATCTTCGGAAACTTCGGTCACCACCCTGCCCGTGGCGAGAATATCCAAGTCGGCGAATACGGTATCTTCGGCTACTTTGAAATATTCGTCGCCGATATTGCGCCCGCCGAGAATGGTGGCGCGGTTGTCTGCGGTCAGCGATTTATTGTGCATACGTCGGTTGAGACGGGGGAAGTCGGTCAGATAGCCGAGCGCGCGCCATTTGCGTGATACGAAGGGGTTGAACAGGCGAACTTCGATATTCGGGTGGCTGTCGAGCGCCAAAAGTACGTTGTCCAAGCCGTTGGTGTTGTTGTCATCAAGCAGCAGGCGCACGCGCACGCCACGCTCGGCGGCGCGATGCAGCAGGTTGAAGAGCAGACGACCGGAGATGTCGTTGTGCCAGATGTAATATTGGAGGTCGAGCGCGTGGTCGGCGGATTCGATTAAGGCTGCGCGGGCAACGAAGGCCTCGTGTGCATCGTTGAGCAGATACACGCCCGAATCGCCCGCGCCTGCCGACGGCGCGGCGGCTTCGGCAGGCTTCAGCACCGCTTCCAGGCGCGGCGCGGATTCGACATCGAGATAGCGGCTCTCGCTGCGTCCGTCCAGCGGCGGCAACGCGGCGCAGCCCAAAAGGAATGCGGGAAACATGAGCGCGATGTATTTTGTGTTCATGGAAATCAAATCAGCGGGATTTTCAGACAGACGGCTTGTGCGGGTGGGCTTGCGGTATGTGAAGCGGCCGTCTGAAAAATACGGTTATCTTGTTCTTTCATTCTTTTCGCATGGTTTCGTGGTTTTTGTATTCGCCCAAGCCGAGACGGGCGAACAAAAGTTCAACACGCTCCAATTACGCCGCACTGCTTTTTTAAAAATCAATCCAGCTGCGCTAAAAATGATTTTGCAAATTGCTCAAAGCTAAAATACCGCTCAAAAGTGTTTCTTGCCTTCGTGCCCAACATTTCCACCTTCTCAGGATTTTCATAAGCAAAACACATCGCATTTGCCAAAGATTGGGCATTGCCAACATCAAATACCAAGCAGCTGTCTTCTTGCATAAAGATATTTGCCACGCCGACATGGTCGTTCAATAAAACGGCACGTTGGTATTTTGCCGCTTCAATACACACCAAAGAAAAAGATTCGTCTCGTGAGCAGCAAACGATGACATCAGATGCACCAATGACGGCAGAGACTTCATCAGGGTGCAATGCCCCCACATATTGGACTTCTTTAAAATCCTGAACAGGGGCGTATGCCGCCTGCCAAAAGGCGGTATTTGATTTCAATAAACGCCCAGCCATGATAAATCGGCAATTTTGGCGAACTTTTGGCGGCAAGCTCGCAATGGCGGCGCAGAAAATATCCTGACCTTTATTCGGCTCAATAGTGCCCAGCACACTAAAGGTCAATTTTCTGCCACAAGATTGATTAAGGGCAGTAGGCGACACATCGTCAGGAATGCCGTTTAACAAAACTTCGGCACGAAAACCGGCAGGCATAAATGATTTGGCATATTCACTGACACAGATAATCCGCACATTGCTGTCCGCCAAATCTTTATTGTCGCCCAAGATACTTGCCAAAAGCTGGCTTTCATGCAGCCACCACACAACGGTCAGATTAGGGACTTTCACCAAAGCTCGCACCACGGCAGGCTGTATGACGGTATTGACAACCACCACTTCAAAATTTTGCACAAGTTCCAAGCTGATACGCTGGTCAATCACCACAGGAATATCCGCTTGCGTCAATTTTTGGCGCATGACACCATCTATGGGTGAGAACACCGTGGGAAAGCCGCCGCTGTTTTTAACCGCAAGTGCTGCATAATACAGCATTTTTGGCGCACCTGTGGCGGACAGCTCATGGGAGAGAAATAAGACTTTTTTCATACGTGATTTAAATCCGAGTGTGTGCAGTGCGCTGATTTTAATTATCTACTTTATCTATTGAGCACAAATGCGGCTTTGCTGTACGCGGCTTCATGCTTCACTATCCGGCTTTGTCACCAAACAGCCCGCATTTTAACCGATTTTTCCGCCCGCCCCTATTTTTCCGCGCGTTCGGTCAGATTGCGGCCGTCTGAAAGATGCAGGCGGCCGAATATCATGCCCGAAGCCAGCGTAATCAGGCCGATGCCGATAAATGTGTATTGAAACGCCGCGTGCAGGTTTTCCCTGCCCACGCTGCTTTTCGACCACAGCTGCAGCATCAGCGCGCCCACGGCAATGCCCAGGCCGATGGCCAGCTGCTGGTTGACCGCCATCAGGCTGTTGCCGCTGCCGGTTTGATACGGGCGCAAATCCGCAATCGTCAGCGTGTTCATGGCCGAAAACTGCACCGAGTTGCACGCGCCCATTGCCAGCAGCAGCGCCGCCCATACCGGCCAGGCGGTTTCTTTGCCCGGCAGCGCCAGCAGCATAATCAATACCGCCAAAATCCGCGTGTTCCACAGCAATACCGCGCGGTAGCCGAAACGCGCCATCAACGGCTTGATGGCCGGTTTCACCAGCAGCGAAGCCAGCGCCACCGGTGCGAGCAGCCAGCCCGACACGCTGGCGCTGTAGCCGAACGCCACTTGAAACAGCAAAGGCAGCAGAAAAGGCACGGAGCTGATGCCCAGGCGGCTGAACAGATTGCCCGCCAGCCCGAGGCGGAAAGTACGCACCCAAAACAGATTGCCGGCATACAAAGGCTCGGGATAATGCTGCGCGTGCCGCCAATACAGCCACATCAGCACCGCGCCGCCCAGCGCCAGCAGCAGCGAAAACAGCCCCGCGCCCGGGTGGGACACCAAATCCACCGCCAGCGTGAGCGCGGCGGCGGCAGAGGCAAACAGCACAAAGCCGCCCGCATCCAGCGAAGGCTTGCCGCCGCGCACGTCGGGCATGATTTTCCAGCCCACCAGCAAACCGATTAAACCGATCGGCACATTCAGCAGAAAAATCCAATGCCAAGTGGCGTATTCCACCAGATAGCCGCCGACCAAAGGCCCCAATACCGGCCCGATCAGCGCGGGCATCACCGCATAATTGATGGCGTTGAGCAGCTGCGATTTGTCGTACACGCGCAAAATCGTCAGACGGGGCACAGGTACCAGCATCGAGCCGCCCACGCCCTGCACCACCCGCGCCAACACCAGCGTTTTCAAATCCGGCGCGGCCGCACACAGCAGCGAGCCTGCCACAAATACGCCCACCGAGGCCAAAAAGACTTTTTTCGTGCCGAAGCGGTCGGCCAGATAGCCGCTCAAAGGGATCAGCAGCGCCACCGTCAGCGCGTAGGCAATTACCGCCGACTGCATATTCAGCGGCGATTCACGCAAATCGGCCGCAATCGCGGGCAGCGCCGTATTCAAAATCGTCGCGTCCAGCATCTGCATAAAAATCGCAATCGCCAGCAGCAGCGGCAGCCAGCGGGAAGGCTTGATTGCGGCTGCGTCCTGTTTGCCGTCCATATCCACTCCTTTTTCATACGGCCTTGCTTGCCGGCCTGATGCAGCTTGGCCGATAATCCGTTCCGGTATCTCAGGCCGTCTGAATATTCAGACGGCCTGTCTTTATTTTTTCAGCAAACGCAGCGCGTTACCCAACACCACCAGCGAGCTTAAACTCATGCCCAAAGCGGCAATCCACGGGGTCACAAAACCAAATACCGCCAGCGGCACGGCAATCAGATTATAGGCGCTCGCCCAGCGCAGGTTTTGGGCAATCACCCGCCGCGCTTTACGCGCCTGCGCCACCGTTTGCGGCAGCACGCGCATATCGTCGTTCAGCAGCACCACATCCGCACCGTCGCGCGCGACATCGGCGCCGCCGGCCACCGCCGCCGATACGTCCGCCCGCGCCAATACCGGCGCATCGTTGATGCCGTCGCCGACCATCAGCACTTTGCGCCCTTCGGCCTGCAAGGCTTCGACATAAGTCAGTTTGTCTTCCGGCAGGGCTTCGGCGCGGTAGGCATCGAGACTGAGCGTGTCGGCCAAATGGGCAACGGCAGCGCTGCGGTCGCCGCTCAAAACGTGCAAACGCAGGCCTTGGGCTTTCAAAGCAGCCACCATCTCCGGCGTACCGTCTTTGATTTCGTCTTCCAGCAAAAAGGCCGTCTGAAAACCGCGCTGATTGCCGAGAAACACCATGCTCCCGGTGTGCGAAGCTTCCGGCATATCGGGCAGGCTGCCGCTGATGCCGGCCACAAATTCCGCGCGGCCGAGCGCCCAAATTTGGGTTTCGCCGCGCCATTCGACCTGCGCGCTTACACCGTGGCCGATGCGGTTGACCCGCTGCATCACCTTGATATTATCGGCTTCATGCACCTGCTCTGCGCCGGTATGCCGCAAAATGGCGCGGGCAATCGGATGCTCCGACTGCGCTTCCAAAGCCCGCGCGACTGCCAGCGCATCGGCTTCGCCCAAGCTGCCCAGTGCCACGGTGCGGCTGACCGACAATTCGCCTTTCGTCAGCGTACCCGTTTTATCGAACACCACATCGTCAATCTGCGCCAGCGTTTCCAAACTCTGCTTGCCGCTGATTAATACGCCCCTGCCCGCCAGCATACCGGTAGCCGCCGCCAGCGCGGTCGGCGTGGCCAGCGACAGGGCGCACGGGCAGGTAATCACCAGCAGCGCCACGGTAATCCACAGCGCGGTATGGGCATCGGCGTAAACCATCCAGCCGATAAATACGGGGACGGCCAGCAGCAATTCACCCAATACAAAACGGGATGCGTATTTTTCCGCCAGCTCCGCCACGCGCGGCTTTTGCGCCAAGGCGCGGTCGAGCAGCTTCACGATGTGCGCCAGGCGCGTATTGCCGCCCGCCTGCTCGGTACGCACAATCAAGGGGCCGACGGTATTGAGCGTACCCGCCGTGACCTTATCCTCCGCCCGCTTCGCCACCGGCAGGCTCTCGCCCGTGAGCATGGCTTCGTTGACCTCGCTCTCACCAGCCAGCACCACGCCGTCCACCGGAATCACCTCACCCGGCTTCACCAAAATCACATCGCCGCTTTGCAGCTTCACCACCGCGGCTTCTTCCGCCGCTTCGCTTTCGGGATAGGCCGCGAGCTTGTGGCAGAACGCGGGTACGAGTTTCACCAGCCGCTCCGCCGCATCGCCCGCCTTGCGCCGCGCAATCTGCTCCATAAAACGCCCGCCGAGCAGGAAAAACAGCAGCATGGAGATGGATTCGAAATACATGCCCTGCCCGGCATTGGTGGCCAGGCTGTAAATCCCCGCCGCAAACGTCATCACAATCGCAATCGCAATCGGCGTATCCATGCCCGCGCGGCGGTTTTTCAAATCGCGCCACGCGCCCCGGTAAAACGGCAGCGCGCAGTAAAACACCACCGGCAGCACCATAATAAACGCACCCCAGTGCAAAATCCCCAAATACAGCGGCTCGATTTCGCCCTCACCGTAAAGATACGTCGGGATGGCAAACATCATGGTCTGCATCATGCACAAACCCGCCACCGCCAGCCGCACGATAAACTGCTTGCGCTCCTGCTGATGCTGCGCTTCGACTTTGTGCGCGTCGTAAGGCGCAGCGGTATAGCCCGTCGATTGGATGCGTAACAGAATATCGGAAAGCGCAACTTGGGTATCGTGCCACACCACGCGCACGCGGTGGGTGCTGTAATTCAAATCCACGCGCACCACGCCGGGCAGTCGCAGCAGCTGCTGCTCAATCAGCCACACGCAGGCCGCGCAGGTAATGCCGCCCAGCATCAGCACCGCTTCTTTTTGGTTGTCCGCCCCCGTTTCCACAAAATCGGCCTGCACTTCCGGCAAATCGTAGAGCTTGAGCTGCGCCAACACCTCGTCGGGCGGCAGCGCGGCTTTGGCGGCATCGGCGGTACGCTGCTTGTAATAGCTGCCCAGACCGGCATCGATGATGCTTTGCGCCACGGCCTGACAACCCGCGCAACAGGTCGGCCGTGCCCGCTCTTCAAATTCGACGCTCAGTTTGACCGACTCCGGCACGTCCAAGCCGCAATGGAAACAGGTTTCTTTCATCAGGTGTCTTTCTCAAAATGCCGGCAGAGCGGCCAAGCGCGCCCGAAGCCGTCTGAAAATCAGACGGCTTCGGGCAGCCTTATCACATCAAAGCGCGTTCGGTCATGGCTTCGCGCAGCGCGTCCAAGCCCGAATTGCTGCTGACCGAAATACGCACCGCCGCCGCCCGGCCGCTGCGGTCGCGCAAAATCCCGGCTTCGCGTTCGCCTTCGGGCAACAGGTCGATTTTGTTATAAACCGCCAGCTGCGGGATATCCTGCGCGCCGATTTCTTCCAATACGGCGTTGACATCGTCCATCTGCCGCCCGAAATCGGGGTTGGAGGCATCCACCACGTGCAGCAGCACATCCGCCAGCGCGGTTTCCTCCAAAGTAGCGGAAAAGGCCGACACCAGCTTGTGCGGCAAATCGCGCACGAAGCCGACGGTATCGGTCAGAATCACCGTCGCCTCCGGCGACAAAAACAGCTTGCGCGCAGTGGTGTCGAGCGTGGCAAACAGCTGGTCTTTCGCCAAAACATCAGCCTTGGTCAGGCGGTTGAACAGGCTGGACTTGCCCGCATTGGTATAGCCGACGATGGCAAAGGTTTTCAGACGGCCGTCCGAGCGGGCTTTGCGGCGGGTGGCACGCTGTTTTTTCACCTGCTGAAGCTGCTTTTTCAGCGCGGTGATTTTTTGGTTAATTAAGCGGCGGTCGGTTTCCAGCTGCGTTTCGCCCGGCCCTTTCAGGCCGATGCCGCCTTTCTGGCTCTGCATATGGCCGTAGCCGCGCACCAGCCGCCCGCTCAAATGGTTGAGCTGCGCCAATTCCACCTGCAGCTTGCCCTCCTGCGTTTGCGCGCGCTTGGCAAAAATCGCCAAAATCAGTCCCACACGGTCGAGCACGCGGCATTGCAGGATTTTTTCCAGATTGCGCTCCTGCGTAGGCGTCAGCTCGTGGTTGAATACCGCCAGCTCGATATCGTGCGCCTTCACCGCCGCCGCCAGCTCCTCGGCCTTGCCCGTACCGACAAACAGAGCCGTATGCGCTTTGTCGCGTTTGGCACTTTCCGTCAGCCGCAAATCGCCGCCCGCCGCCGATACCAGCTCCGCCGCTTCGGCCAAAGCCGTCTGAAAAGCACGGTCGCGGGTTTCGTTTGCCCCCGTATAATCGGCACTCAACATCACGCCCACCAGCATCACGCGCTCGGGGCGTTCCAAAGATTTATCGACGCGGAAAACGGTATGTCGGCTCATGGCGGTATGCAATCCTTTTTTTCAGACGGCCTGCGGGTGCGGCAAGCCGCAGACAACGCCGCGGCTTTTGTCATTTTAATTCGCTGTAACGCTCAGCATTTTACCACGAGGCAAACAAACAGGCCGTCTGAAAACATCATCTTTCAGACGGCCTGTTTTGCCGGCGTGGCGGCTTAAAAGTCTTGCGGGCAATATCGTGCCATGCTTAAAAAATGCAAGCTGTCAGACCTTGCCCCTAGCGGGCTAAAGCCTGGCCGATGCGTTACGGCTTATTGGAAATTTCAAAATTCCCCACGCCCCGATAAATACTTATTTACCCCGGCTGTATATCCGGTCGAACACCCCGCCGTCGCCGAAAAAGTCGGTATGCACTTTAGACCAGCCGCCGAAGTCGGCCACTTTCACCAAATCCAGCTGCGGGAAGCGGTCGGTAAACTCCGCCAAAATTTCAGGATTGCTCGGGCGGTAATAATGGCGGCCGATCATCCGCTGCGCCTCATCGGTATAAAGCCGGCGCAAATAGGCTTCGGCCACTTCGCGCGTGCCGTGTTCATCTGCTACCGCGTCCACCACCGCCACCGACGGCTCGCACAATACCGACAAAGACGGCGTCACAATCTCAAATTCGCCCTTGCCCTCCTGCACCGCCAAATGCGCTTCGTTCTCCCACGACAGCAAAACATCGCCCAAACCGCGCTGCGTAAAGGAAATCGTCGCCGCCCGCGCGCCCGCATCCATCACCGGCACACGTTTGAACAACTCACCCACATACTGCTCCGCCGCCGCATCGCCGCCCAAAGTGCGCCCGTAAGCCCAGGCCGCCAGAAAATTCCAGCGTGCGCCGCCCGAAGTTTTCGGATTGGGCGTGATGACCTGCACATCGCCCTGAACCAAATCACCCCAGTCGCGGATGTTTTTTGGATTGCCCTTGCGTACCAAAAACACGATGGTCGAAGTATAAGGCGTACTGTTATCAGGCAGCGCCTGCTGCCAATCCGGTTGAACCAACTGCTTCGCGCCCCCGTTCACCGCATCAATATCGCCCGCCAACGCCAGCGTCAGTACATCGGCCTTCAACCCGTTCCGCACCGCCAGCGCCTGCTTACCCGAGCCGCCGTTGGACTGCTTAATATGCACCGTTTGCCCCGTACTCTGCTGCCAATACGCCTGAAACGCCGCATTGTATTCACGGTAAAACTCACGCGTTGGGTCATAAGACACATTCAAAAGCGACACCGGCTTAGCCGCCCCCTTACCGCCCTCCGCCGCCCCGCTGCCGCATGCAGCCAGCATCAAGCCCACAGGCAGCCAAGCCAAATGTTTGCGTAAGCCTTTCATTTTATTTCTCCATTGCGCGAAAGCTAAAGTGAAAGGCAGTATAGCAGCGGCACTTTACAGTTTTGAAATACCGTTTGCTTCTGCTTTTATAACCAAAATGATGCCTGGGGGAAACACGATAA
>NZ_BCWL01000063.1 GCF_001592185.1 Bergeriella denitrificans NBRC 102155 | reverse complement strand
CAAAGGAGAAACTATGTCTGATGTATTGAAAACGGAAAAAATCACGTTTACCGAAGGGGTGGCGATGATTATCGGCACTAATATCGGTGCGGGGATTTTGTCGGTTTCTTATGCCGCCCGCAAGGCGGGTTATTTGCCGCTGCTGTTTTGGCTGGTGGTGGTCGGCATCATTACGACGGTGACGATGCTTTATGTGGCGGAGGCGACTTTGCGCACGAAGCAGCATGAGCAGTTGAGCGGGTTGGCGAAGCGTTATGTCGGGGGCATCGGCTCGTGGCTGATGTTTGCTTCGGTAACGGTGAATGCGTTGGGCGCGCTGATTGCGTATATGAGCGGCAGCGGGGATTTGATGCATTCTTTGTTCGGCATCGATAAGAAGCTGGGCAGTATTATTTTCTTTATTCCGGCGGCGCTGGTTTTGGGCTTGGGCTTGAAGGCGCTGGGGCGCAGTGAAAAGCTGATTACCGGTTTGATGGTGTTGATGCTTTCGGTGTTGATCGGGGCGACGCTGCTTTTTCCTTCCACTGATTTCAGCCATCTGCTGGACGGGGATTGGATGTATATGATTCCGGTGTTTAATCTGGTGGTGTTTATTTATTGCGCGCAATATATTGTGCCGGAGATGGCGCGGGGGCTGGCGCATGCGCCCAAGCAGCTGCCTAAGGCGATTATTACCGGGATGTTGTGCACATTTACCCTGATTGCGCTGGTGCCGCTGTCGGTGATTTCGCTGAACGGTTTGGACAATGTGAGCCAGGTGGCGACCATCAGCTGGGGTACGGCTTTGGGCAGCTGGGCGTTTTTTATGGCCAACGGTTTTGCTTTGTTTGCGATGCTGACTTCCTATTGGGGCATCGGCGGCAGTTTTTTAACCAATATCGCCGACCGCTTCAGCCTGCCGGTGGACAGTAATGTGAAAGTCCGCTGCGGCGCGGTGGCGCTGGTGGCTTTGCCGCCCTTTGCTTTGGCATACAGCGGCTTGGTCGGTTTTGTGGACGCGTTGTATTTTGCGGGCGCGTTCAGCGGCGTGGTGTTGAGTATTCTGCCGTATCTGATTGTGCGCGGCGCGCGCTCGAGCGGCAACCGCACGCCGGAGTGGCAATGCCCGGCGTGGATGAGCCATCCGCTGGTTTACGGTTTGATTTTCCTGCTGTACAGCTTGAGCGCGGTCTATGCGGTATTGGCGAAATTGGACTTGCTGCCGGCGGGATGGTAGGATAGCTGCCTGAATAAGCCGTCTGAAAAATGCGTGTGAAGCGTTTTTCAGACGGCTTTTATTATGACGGTATTTGCTTCTCTTTTTGGTATGGGGCGCGGTGATGATGCGTGGCAGGCGTTTTCGGTTTTATGGTGAAACGGCCTGTAAATATTAATCATTAGATTAGGCGTTTTCCAGATAAAAGGCGCAGATGGCAGACAACGCTTTAACCTTGCTGCCGCCTGCTTTGGCAATAGCGGCATTAATTGTGTCGATTTCTTCGGCTTTGCCGTTGAGACTGAGTGTTTTCCGTTCGCCGCTGGCCAGCTTGGCTTTATTGTGTGCGGCAGCGGTTTTGGCGCGCAGTTTTTTGGAATGTTCGGTTTGAGCGTTTGCCATGATATTCTCCTTGAAATTTTATGGGGGATTGGGTTAAAGTAAATACAGAAAGTTTGGAAGTGGGCGGACTTCTTATCCGCTCTGTTTGGTTAATCAGATTTTGCTACTTAGTATGCTGGCGAGCTGATAAGTAACAAGATAATCAGGATTAAGAATCCTTACCATTTTAACCTCCTTTCTTTCCAAGTTGCCCCGTATCGGTTGATGCGGGGCTTCTTATTTCCTGATTGCCGACACTATCATGCAGGCATCAAAAAGCCGTCTGAAAAATGCGTGTGAAGCGTTTTTCAGACGGCTTTTTTGGTTTTTTCAAGATTTCGGCTTAACTTGGGTGCTTGGTTTCGGGTGGTTTTAAGCCCACCGATTGCCGATGTTCCGTTTTGCGGGGGTTATGCCGACAGCAGGTTCTGTCCGAGAAATCCGCCTTTTTCAAATCCGGGCAGTATGAAGAAGTAGCCGCCGCCGAAGGGGGAGATGTATTCTTCCAGCGGCTCGCCGTTGAGCAGGTTTTGTACGAAGATGAAGCCGTCTGAAAGATTGGCCTGGTAGCAGATGAAAATCAGGCCGACGTCGAGCTGGCCTGCTTTGGAGAGGCCGCGCGAGTAGTTGAAGGCGCGGCGGTAGAGCAGGTGTTTTTTCATAAACTCGGGATCGCGCGGGTTGGCCAGCCGCATGTGGCTGTCTTTGGGGATGGTTTTGCCTTCGGGATCGCGTGCGTAGTCGGCGGTGTCGCTTTCTTTTTTGCCGCCCAGCGGGGCGCCGCTGTATTTTTCGCGTCCGAAAATGGCGTTTTGCTCCTGCAGCGGGGTTCTGTCCCAAAATTCGACGAAGTGGCGGATGAGGCGCACGGCTTGGTAGCTGCCGTTTGTGGCCCATGCGGGTTCGTCGCGGCTGTTGGGGGCTATGCCTGTCCATAATACTTGGTCGGCGGTTGCGGGGTCGGATACGTCGGGGTTGCCGGAGCCGTCGCGGTAGCCCAGAAGGTTGCGGGCGGCGAGGGCGCCGGGTTCGGCTTTGGGTAGGAAGCCGTCTATGCTCCAGCGGATGACGGCGGTTTGGGCGGTGTGTTTGATGATGTCGCGCAGGGCGGCTTGGCAGGTTTCGGGGGAAAAGGCGCAAAATTGGATGCTCAAGTCGCCGTCGCACCAGTCTTTTTGCAGTTTGTCGTTGGGAAAATCGCGCATTTCCTGCAAATGGCGCGGTTTTTTGTTTTGCAGGCCGAAGCGTTCGTCAAACAGGCTTGCGCCGAGGCCGACGGTTACGGTCAGTCCGTCGGGGCGGAAGGTTTTGCCGAGCAGCCCGCTGCCTGCGGGCGGCAGCTTGGCGTCGCCGTCTTGATATTCGCCGCCTTGGGTGAGAAATTCAATCCGTGCGGTGAGGGTACGCAGCAGGTGTTCCAATTCTTTGATGTTGCGGGCGGTCACGTCGAAGGCGCACATGATGCCGAAAAGCTGGTGCGGTGTGGTGATGCCGGCTTGGTGTTTGCCGTGGCAGGGGTAGGCGAAGCCGGAGTGTTCTCCGTTGGACGGGGCGGCGGTTTTTTTGTCGGAACAGCCGCTCAGGTGGCTTGCTAAGACGCTGCCTGCGCCGAGGGCGAGGGCGGTTTTGAAGAGGGTGCGTTTGGCGGGTTGGGCGGGGCGGTCGGTGTTCATGATGATTGTTGTGTTGGTTGGTTATATCAGGGGGCGGTTTTCAGACGGCCTGAAACTTCCGTTAAACCGAAAAGCTGTCTGAAACCTGACACCGTTATGCCCGTTTGCGTGAGCCGGCGGTGTCGGGTTTCTGCTTTTCAGGCCGTCTGAAAAACTGCCGGGCGTTAATTCAAGCCCAAGGTGCCGCGCAGTTGGCCCAGTTCTTCGGCCAGTGCGTTAATCGGGGCTTGCAGGGCTTTGCGGTCGGCTTCGCTGAGTTTGTCGTAGGGTTCGAAGCCGTCGGCGGTTTTGTATTTGGCCAGCGTGTCGTTGACTTGTTTGAAATTGGCGTCTGCCTTATCCAATAGGGCTTGGTTTTTTTCGGCAATCATGGGGCGGAAGAGGTCGACGATTTTTTGCGCGCCTTCGATGTTGGCTTGGAAGTCGCTCAGGTCGGTACGGCTGTAACGGTCTTCTTCGCCGCTGATTTTGCTGCCGGCGACTTCTTCAATCAAGACGGCTGCGCCGCCGACGACTTTGCTTGGCGGGAAGTTGAGGGCGTCAATTTCGGCTTGCAGTTTTTCTACGTCGGCCATGAGTTTGTCGGCGGTCTGCTGTACGGCTTTCGTGTCTTTTTCTACCCACAGGGCGTATTCGATGCGGTGGAAGCCGGTAAAGGCGGGATCTTTTTCCATGTCTTTAAAGTCGTCGGCACGCGCGTCGATGGCGGGGTCGAGTTCGTTGAAAAGTTCGGCAATCGGCTCGATGCGCTCGTAATGGTAGCGGGTGGGGGCGAAGAGGGCTTTGGCTTTTTCGATGTCGCCTGCTTTGACGGCGGCGGTGAAGTCTTTGGTTTTGGCTACTAAGTCGCGGGCTTCGGCTTGGACGTAGGTTTTATAGTCGGCCAGGGGTTGGGCGAGTTTTTCCAAATCGGCTTCGTTAGTGGTGTCTTGGTAGCCGCTGTCGGTGACGGTCAGCTTGCCGCGCGGGTTGGTGAGCAGGCCGCAGGCCATTTCGTATTCGCCGGGAAGGAGGGTGACGGTCATTTTGTCGCTCAAGCCGGGGGCGATGTTTTCGCGTTCGTCCACAACCATCACGCCTTTGAGGATTTCCCATTCGAGCTTGCGGGCGGAGTCGTTTTTGATGTGGAACACGTTTTGTCCGCTGGGTACGGTCAGCTCCATGGGGTCGCAGGCGGTGTCGTTGACGGCGATGTTGAACGAGCCGTCGGCGTTGGCTTGGCCGCTGTTGGCGGCTGCGCCGGAAGAGGCGGTTTTTTCGGCCTCAGGCGGCTGGCAGGCGGTGAGACCCAGAGCCAGCAGGACGGATATGCTCAAAGCAGTGAAAGGTGTTGTTTTCATTTTGTTGCCTTTTTCGTGGTTAAAGGTGGAATGGCCGCACTCGGTAAAATGCGGCCGCAGACGGTGCGGCATGCTATAGTCGGAGCGTAATTTCTGCTACGGCGTTGCTGCGGCTTGCTGCCTTGTTTTATTACTGTGTTCTTCGAATATATTCTTTACGGATGACTGTGTTTTTTCAGACGGCCTTGCCGTACAGGCCGTCTGAAAACGGGTCAGGTTTGTTTGTCTTCGTGTAAAAACCATGCGCCGACGGGAATCAGGTAGGCGAGCCATGCGATGATTTCTCCCTGCGTCGGCCGGTCGGTGTAGCCGAAAAAGCCGCCGAGCAGTACGCCGAGGGGGCTGTCTTCGTGAAGGATGTGGGAGATGTCGAATACGACTTCCTGTAATGCGTTCCATACGCCTGCTTCATGCAGCGCGCGCAGCGATCCGGCAATCAGTCCGGCGGCGACGGCAATCAGGAATATGCCCGTTATGCGGAAAAATTTGGCCAGGTTCAGGCGCATGCCGCCCTGGTAAATCAGGATGCCGATGACGGCGGCGGCCAGCAGTCCGGCAACCGCGCCGACGGGCATGGCCCAGGTCTGGCTCTGCCGGAATACCGCCAGCAGGAAAAACACGCTTTCCAGCCCTTCGCGCGCGACGGCCAAAAACGCCATGACAACCAGCGACCAGCCTTGCCCTTTTCCGCGGTTCAAGGCCGTCTGAACCGATTGTTCCAATTCGCGCTTCATCGAGCGGGCGGCTTTTTTCATCCATAAAACCATATAAGTGAGCATGCCGGCTGCGGCCAGGCCGAGTACGCCGACGACGAATTCCTGCTGTTTTTGCGGGATTTCGCCGGTCAGCGTGTGCAGCCACCAGCCTAGTGCCAAGCAGCCTGCGGCGGCCAAGGCGACGCCCGCCCATACTTTCGGCATAAGGTCGGAATGGCCGGACTGCTTTAAAAATCCGGCGACGATGCCGACAATCAGCGCGGCTTCTATGCCTTCGCGCAGCATAATCAGAAAAGCAATCATCAACATGGCGGTCTTTCATTTATGGAACACGGGCAGGCAGGGCGGTTGCGGCGGCTGCCTGCTGCCGGTGCGCTGCTGCGCTGCTTATTAAATATTTATATGCCTATTATTTCATAAATACAAATTATTTTTATTTCTTAAAAGAGTGTCGGTCATTTAAAATATTTAATCCCACGGCATACGGCGCGGTTTTCAGACGGCCAAAGCCGCGCTTTTCGGCGCGGATATGCGGCAAATCGGGGCGGCGGCCGTTTCTGTGTTAGAATCCGTTATGCCGAATGCACAAGCATTTGATATTCCGATTTGTTTAGGCCGTCTGAAGCCTTAAGGCCGGAGCGGGTGAAGCGGGAAATATGCCGCCGGAAGCCTGCCCGTATGATTTTCAGACGGCTTTGTTTACCGATAAAGACCTTATGCAGAAAAAACTTTTCCGAGCCGCCCTGTTGGGCATCACCGCCGCGCTTTTGGCGGCTTGTCCGAGTAAGAGCATCAAAACGCCGACCGACGGCGTGG
This sequence comes from Bergeriella denitrificans NBRC 102155, assembly GCF_001592185.1. Classification (GTDB taxonomy): domain Bacteria; phylum Pseudomonadota; class Gammaproteobacteria; order Burkholderiales; family Neisseriaceae; genus Neisseria; species Neisseria denitrificans. Next base: position 3,778 of record NZ_BCWL01000063.1, on the reverse strand, counting down.
TTATCGGCCCCGACCGGCCGACCGGTACGCCCCATGCTTTGGGTACGACCATCACGCCGGGCGGCGGCGCGGCTTATCAGGTGGTCCGCCACGGCGATTTGCCGCAATGGTCGTCGCAGCAGTTTGCCCAAAGCCTGCAATCGTTCAAACGCGGTTGCGAGAAATTGAAAAACCGCGCGGGCTGGCAGGACGTGTGCGCCCAAGCTGCGCAAACCCGCAACCATCATGCCGCCGCGCAATCCTTTTTCGAACGCTATTTCACTCCGTGGCAGGTCAGCGGCAACGGCTCGCAGGCGGGTACGGTGACCGGCTACTATATTCCGTTGATGAACGGCGATGTGAAGCAGACCGGCAAAGCGCGTTTCCCGATTTACGGCATTCCCGACGATTTCGTGTCTGTGTCCCTGCCTGCAAGTTTGCGTAACAGCAAATCCACCGTGCGTATCCGCGCTACGGGCAAAAACAGCGGCGTCATCGACAAAGCGGGCAGCCATACCGCCGATTTGTCGAAATTCCCGATTACCGCCCGCACCACTTCGCTCAAAGGCCGCTTTGAAGGCAGCCGCTTCGTGCCGTATTACACCCGCGCGCAAATCAACGGCGGCGCGTTAAACGGCAAAGCGCCGATTTTGGGCTATGCCGACGACCCGGTAGAGCTGTTTTTCATGCACATTCAAGGCTCGGGCACGCTGCAAACCCCGAGCGGCCAAAAAGTCGCGCTGGGCTATGCGGATAAAAACGAATATCCGTATGTCTCTATCGGCCGCTATATGGCGAATAAAGGCTATCTGACCCTCGGCCAAACCACCATGCAGGGCATCAAAGCCTATATGCAGCAAAATCCGCAGAAATTGGCCGAAGTATTGGGGCAAAACCCGAGCTATGTTTTCTTCCATAAGCTGGAAAATACCGACGGCGCCATCGGTGCGCTGGGCACGCCGCTGATGGGCGAATATGCCGGCGCCATCGACCGCCACTACATCACGCTGGGTGCGCCGCTGTTTGTCGCCACCGCCCATCCGGTAACCAACAAAGCGCTCAACCGCCTGATTATGGCGCAGGACACCGGCAGCGCGATTAAAGGCGCGGTGCGTGTGGATTATTTCTGGGGCTATGGCGACGAAGCCGGCGAAGTAGCGGGCAAACAGAAAACCACAGGTTATGTTTGGCAGCTTCTGCCCAACGGTATGCAGCCCGAATACCGCCCTTAATATTCTGCGGCGGGGCAGATTGGTTGTATGAAGCCGGAAAAACCTGTGGATAAAATCGGGATAAGTTTTCAGACGGCCTTTTGTGCGCCCGATGCCGCATCAACGCGCGGCAAAGCGATAAAAGCCGTCTGAAAACGGGCTACTGTATCAATCGCGCCGAAAGCTTTATAATCTGGCCTGATTGCATTGACGACCGCGCCGCTTTCCTGTGCGGCCGGGCGCTTCGGCAGCATCAAAGGGGCTATCCGCCATGATTTTCCGGCGCGGCGGCGTTGTAGATAAATATGTGGATAACTCTATGAATATTTATTATCGGATTGCCGGAATAATTAAGGATTATTAATGATTCGTTTTGAACAAGTTTCCAAGACCTATCCGGGCGGATTTGAGGCGCTGAAAAACGTCAGCTTCCAAATCAATAAAGGTGAGATGATTTTCATCGCAGGCCATTCCGGCTCGGGCAAGTCCACCATCCTGAAGCTGATTTCGGGCATCACCAAGCCGAGCAAAGGCAAAGTGTGGTTCAACAACCAGGATTTGGGCACGCTCAACGACAACCAAATCGGCTTTATGCGCCAGCACATCGGCATCGTGTTTCAAGACCACAAAATCCTGTACGACCGCAATGTGCTGCAAAACGTTATTCTGCCGCTGCGTATCATCGGCTACCAGCCGGGCAAGGCGGAAGAGCGCGCCCGCATTGCCATTGAAAAAGTCGGTTTGAAAGGCCGCGAGCTGGACGACCCCGTAACCCTGTCGGGCGGCGAGCAGCAGCGTCTGTGTATCGCCCGCGCCGTGGTGCATCAGCCCAGCCTGCTGATTGCCGACGAGCCGTCGGCCAACCTTGACCGCGCCTATGCGTTGGACATCATGGAATTGTTCAAAACCTTCCATGAAGCGGGTACGACCGTAATCGTCGCCGCGCACGATGAAACACTGATGGCCGATTACGGCCACCGCATCTTGCGCCTGCAGAAAGGACGTTTGGCATGAGCATCATCCATTATGTTTCCCTGCACGTCGAATCCGCGCGTACTGCATTGAAGCAACTGCTGCGCCAGCCCGTCGGCACGCTGCTGACGCTTTTGATGCTGGCCGTGGCCATGACGCTGCCGCTGTTCCTTTATCTGGGCGTACAGAGCGGGCAAAGCGTGCTCGGCAAGCTCAACGAGTCGCCGCAAATTACCGTTTATATGGATACCGCCGCCGAAAAAGCCGACAACGATACGGTGCAAAACCTGCTCCAGCGCGACAAGCGGCTGGATAAAATCCGCTTTATCGGCAAGCAGCAGGGCTTGGAAGAACTGCAAACCAATCTGGATCAGAATTTGGTGTCTATGCTCGACGACAACCCGCTGCCCGATGTGTTCATCGTCACCCCCGATGCCAACAGCAGCCCCGCGCAGATGCAGGCGATTTACACCGACCTGACCCAGCTGCCCATGGTGGAATCGGCCACGATGGATACCGAATGGGTACATACCCTGTATCAGATTAATGAGTTCATCCACAAAATCTTATGGTTTTTAGCGCTGACGCTGGGCATGGCATTCGTATTGGTGGCACACAATACCATCCGTCTGCAAATTCTCAGCCGTAAAGAAGAAATCGAAATCACCAAGCTGCTGGGCGCACCCGCATCATTTATCCGCCGCCCGTTTTTATACCAAGCCGTTTGGCAGAGCCTGCTTTCCGCCGCCGTCAGCCTGGGCTTGTGCGCCTGGCTGCTGAACAGCGTCCGCCCCATGGTCGATGCGATTTTCAAACCCTACGCCATCAATATCGGCTGGCGTTTCTTCAACGGCGCAGAAATCGCGCTGGTGTTGGGCTTCGTCATCGCCCTCGGCGTATTCGGCGCCTGGCTCGCAACCACGCAGCACCTGCTCGGGTTTAAAGCCAAAAAATAATACCCCGATATTCAGACGGCCTGCGGATAACACAGGCCGTTTTGATTGGGGGTAAAGACAGGCATATATAGACATAGAAAAGCCGTCTGAAAATTCAAACGAATTTTCAGACGGCTTTTCTATTAATAAACCACTCAGGCTTTTTTCACAAACTCCGATTTCAAATTCATCGGCGTACCGTCGATTTTGCAACCGATATTGTGGTCGCCATCCTGCAGACGGATACCTTTGACTTTTGTACCCTGCTTAATCACCATAGAGCTGCCTTTAACCTTCAAGTCTTTAATCAATACAACCGTATCACCGTTGGCATCCTTAACCGCCGCCGCCTCATCGGAAGCAGCCGGCTCACCTTCATTCCATTCGTGAGCGCATTCGGGGCAGACCAGCAAATCGCCATCTTCATAAGTATATTCAGAGCCGCATTGCGGGCAGGCAGGCAAAGACATCACAAAATCCTTCAAATAAAAATACCGCCATTATAAATGGAAGGGCGCTGTAAGCCAAAAGACGCCATTTTCAGGCGGCCTCAATCCACCGCTTTCGACAGTTCCACCCAAATCCGCCCAATTTCTTCCAAAAAAATCCAATTAAAAAATAAAAGACTAGCTTAAAACCCGTAAAATATTTCCCGGAAGTGGTTGACGCGGTTTTCCGCGA